>JALWDW010000012.1:2603-48274 GCA_027036675.1 Candidatus Dojkabacteria bacterium | reverse complement strand
GCCTCTTTTTCTTGAAATTCAGCTTTGTTCTTGTTATAGTAATCTTTAAGTTCTTTGTTCGAAATTTTAATGCTGTCAAGAAGTTTTTTCTGCCATACTTGAATAGCTAACTCTTTTTTAATTCTGTTTAAGAGTTTATTGTATTCATTTTTATATTCTGGAGAGTTTAGAATACCCGATTTTTTTGCATCACTCATGCCAGTTTCTCATTTATTTTAACCAAGGCTTCTTTGTCAAAGATAAGAATAGCAGGTGAAAGCACATCGTAGATATTCACACCGTCAGATGACGCCAGGTTGAGATTTTGCATGTTCCTCAGCCCCAAACGAACGTCAGGGTTATCCGTAACAAACGTGACCAAGCGACCTTCAATATGTTTATCACCTCGTATTTTTTCCACAAATTTCCTTACAGCCTTTGCAAGGGAAGTCGTCTTATCCCCATCATCCGTTACAACCACAGCCAAAAGTGTACCGTCTGCAAGATGTTTGGATAGTACGCTTCTGATTGCCGATTTTTTCATTTTCTTATTAACCTTCGATTTCCACACCCGACCCGCTGGCCCAAATACAACACCACCACCTCTAAACAGAGGGGACCTTATAGACCCAGCTCTTGCACGCCCCGTACCTTTTTGAGCCCACGGTTTCCGACCACCGCCACGTACCTGAGCCCTGGTCTTGGGAGAAGCCCCGGCCACACGCTGATTGGTCATATACACCTGATATACTTGCGCTACCAGATCGGAATCGAATCGAGCTCCAAACACGGCTTCGCTCAAATTTACATCCCCAGTGACTTCGTTCAATTGTAAATCTACAAGTTTCAGTTTCATAATACTTATTGTTTCGTTACTACAACATACGAACCACTCGAACCCGGTACCGAGCCGGATACCAAGATATAATCATCACCGACACCTACCACGCGCAAATTCTTTACAGTACAAGTTTCTCCGCCCTTACGCCCGGCCATCTTCTTACCTTTGAACACCCGACCTGGGGTCGTACCCGCACCAATGGAACCCGGCGCTCGCAATCTATCGGATTGTCCATGTGAAGCACACCCACCTGCAAAACCCCATCGTTTCACAACGCCGGCAAAACCTTTACCCTTAGAAGTACCTTGAACGGCAACAATATCACCATCTTGAAAGACATCAACAGGGAATACCTCACCAACACCCGGCAACTCTTCACCCTCGGTGATTTTTACTTCCTTTACATACTTCGGCACATACCCCAACCCTTTGTAGACACCTTCAAGCGCTCGCGTAGATTTCTTTCGTTTACCCACACCAAGCATGGACTTACCTTCTTCCTTGGACACAATAACCGTCTCGGAAAAGTCGATCACTGTCACGGGTATTGCAGTACCGTTTTCATCAAAGACCGTCGTCATCATTTGTTTAATACCTATCGCCTGTGCCATGATCTTATGAAGCTGTAGTCTGTTTTATAGATATCTGCACACCGGTGGGTAATTGCAAATGTTGCAACGAGTCAATCGTACTAGCAGTCGGATCGATAATATCAATCAGACGCTTATGTGTACGAACTTCAAAATGTTCCATCGATGTCTTGTAAATATGCGGTGATCTGTTGACAGCCATAAGGGTGCGACGATTCGGCAGTGGGACGGGACCAACAACCTTGGCACCCGTACCCACAGCCGTCCGCAATATACTCACGGCAGATGTCTCCACCACATTTGAGTCATATCCTTTGATTGTAACCCTAATCCTCATCGACATCTGCTCTACTTACCCATACTTATTTAACAATCTCCAATACAACACCATTTCCTACCGTCATACCACCTTCACGGATAGCAAACCTCATACCTTTTTCAATAACCACAGGCATAATAAGTTCGATGTCGATGGTTACGTTGTCGCCAGGCATCACCATCTCCACACCATCGGGGAGCTTGACCTCACCAGTCACATCAGCGGTCCTGATATAGAACTGAGGCTTGTACCCGGTTACAAACGGTGTGTGCCGCCCACCTTCTTCTTTACTCAATATATAGACCTCAGCCTTAAATGCGCTATGAGTCTCAACAGAGCCCGGCGCAGACAACACTTGTCCGCGAACAACATCGGACCTCTTGAACCCTCGAAGCAGGATACCTGCATTGTCTCCAGCCTGGCCTTCCTCCATAGCCTTATTGAACATCTCAACACCGGTTACAGTAGTCTTGTTCGGCTTCAAGTTCATTCCCAAGACATCAACTTCTTCACCCACCTTGATTACACCTCGCTCGATCCTTCCGGTAGCGACAGTCCCACGCCCTTCAATACTAAACACATCCTCGACAGGCATCAAAAATGGCTGATCGATCGGTCTCTCAGGAACAGGGATCCACTCATCCACAGCTGCCATCAATTGTTTAACCTCTTCCAACGCAGCCTCAACCTTGTTCTGAGCATCCAACGCATTCACTTCTACGATCGGCGAGTCGGCGTCATAGCCGTATTTCTCCAGGAGCCCCTGGATATCCATCTTGATCAACTCCATCATTTCCGGATCAACTTCGCCAAATTTATTGATCGCTACTACTAATTTTTCGACGCCTACCTGCCTAGCCAACAACAAGTGCTCTTTGGTTTGAGGCATAGCCCCGTCTGAAGATGATACAACTAGTATCGCACCATCCATTTGCGCCGCACCTGTGATCATGTTCTTAATATAATCCTTGTGTCCCGGGCAATCTACAATAGCATAGTGTCGATTATCTGTTTCAATCTCTACATGAGCAACGGCGATCGTGATGCTTTTTGCCCTTGATTCAGGATCCTTATCCAACTTATCAATCATCACCTCCGGATCGGGAGAGAAGACATTCAATATACCACGGAGAAGAGTTGTCTTACCATGGTCAACATGCCCCAACGTCCCAATATTTACATGAGGCTTGGAACGATCATATGTATCTGCCATAATTTTTATGTATTTAAATTTAAATTAGTCTACAGCGTAGGACGAAGCAGTAGTTCGACCCAAACTCGCTGAATATTATCAAAAGAATTCGTAAATCGCAAGTGTTTTTAAGTCCTTAAGACCTTTCGCTTACAATTTCCGCCACTATTCCTTTAGGGACTTCTGCATAATGACTGAATTCTACTGAAGGAGCGCCACGTCCACTCGTGATAGAACGCACCTCAGTCGTGTATCCAAAAAGAGCCGCCAACGGCACAAACGCAGTGACTATCTGCACCGAACCTTGGGTTTCGGTCCCTTGAATTTCACCACGTTTACTACTCAACGATGCGGTGATATCCCCCAAGTATTCGGTGGGTGTGGTCACTTCAACCTTCATTATCGGCTCCAAAAGTATCGGGTTCGCCTGTTTGACAGCATCCTTGAAGGCAAATATGGCCGACATCTTAAAAGCAGCCTCACTGGAGTCAACTTCGTGATAAGAACCATCATATACGGCAGCCTTGATATCAACCATCGGATAACCGGCGATGACTCCGGACTGCATAGCTTCCTTGACACCTTTCTCAATCGCGGGTATATACTCGCGCGGGATAGCGCCTCCTTTGATTTCGTTGATAAACTCAAAACCTTTCCCAGTTTCATTTGGTTCGACACGAATCCAACAATGTCCGTATTGCCCTCGACCTCCGGACTGCTTGATATATTTGTTTTCCGCTTGACCTGTCGCCTTCACAGTCTCACGATACGCGACTTGCGGTTTACCAACGATCACATCGACTCCGTATTCTCTACGCAATCTATCTACCATAATTTCAAGATGGAGCTCACCCATACCCGAAATGATAGTCTGCCCAGTCTCATTGTCGGATTCGGCTTTGAATATTGGATCTTCCTTCATCAGCTTACCCAAGGCGATGGACAATTTTTCTTCGTCTGACTTTGTTTTGGGTTCGATGGCTTGACGAACAACAGGCTCAGCAAATTCGATTTGCTCCAAGATGATTTTATGATTGATATCGCACAATGTTTCGCCTGTCACGGTATCCTTCAAGCCGACTATCGCACCGATGTCTCCGGCTCGCAATGACTGAACCTCTTCACGGTCGTCCGCATGCATCAATACCAGTCGGCTGACTCGTTCCTTGATCCCTTTGGTGGAGTTGTACACATACGAACCGGCATTGATCTTACCCGAGTATATACGGAAATATGAGAGAGTACCTATATGTGGGTCATTGACTATCTTGAATACCAACGCGGCAAACGGTTCATCTTCACTCGGCTTCCTTTCTTCTTCCGTACCATCCGGTCCCACACCGACCATCGCTTTGATATCCACGGGAGAAGGTAACGCTTGTACCACCAAGTCGAGAATTTTCTTTGAGATGACTGTCCGCGAATCACCTCCCATCACAGGGAAAAGCTTTCTGGCGAGGGTACCTTTGCGCATGGCAGAGATCAACTCATCGTACGTCGGCTCTTCACCGGACAGATACTTTTCCATCAACGCATCATCTTGCTCTACCAATTTCTCTATCAGCTGGTGTCTATATTGCTCCGCCATTTCCTTCATGTCTTCGGGAATTTCTTCCTCCTTGGCCTCCGTAGCTTCTATCGAGTCATACGTATAGGCCTTCATCTTAAGAAGATCGACGAGACCTCGCAATTCACTCTCACGTCCGATTGGCAAGGTGATCGCAACAGCATTTGGCGTCAATCTATCTTTGATCGATTGCAACGACATCTCAAAGTCGCCACCGAGAAGATTCAATTTGTTCACAAAAAATACTCTGGGAACTTCGTATTTGTCAGCCTGCCTCCATACCGTCTCGGATTGCGGTTCAACCCCCATCTTACCGTCCAGTATAACTACAGCTCCGTCCAGCACCCGCAATGATCTTTCCACTTCAGCAGTGAAATCCACATGTCCCGGCGTGTCTATGATGTTTATACGATACTTCTCGCCGTTATAGTCCCAAAAAGCGGTTACCGCTGCGGACATGATGGTAATACCTCTCTCTCGCTCCTGATCCATGAAGTCCGTCACCGCTTCGCCGTCATGCACTTCACCAATCTTATGTACCTGCCCTGTGAAATACAAAAGTCTCTCCGTCGTAGTAGTCTTCCCCGCATCGATATGCGCAATGATACCGATATTGCGGATATTCTTTAAATCGAATTTAACGTCGTAGGATATTTTCGCCATTTTTTAGATATAAATATTTTAACTTACTACTTTGGAGAAGGGGTAGTACCACCTAATACGTGGGGATTATATATCAACCGTTTCACGCAAGCAAGAAAATCAGAGGCATATCGGATACATAAGTCCAATTTCAAAGACAATCCGAGTTTTGTGATTACTCTATTTTCAAGTTTCCAAACTATCGTGTAAAAGTACAATGCCACTTCCGGAGCCACCATAATATTCGGCCGATTTCAGATACTCTGACGCTTTATCGGGGTCATCTTCATAGTACGCAACCCACGCTTTGTAAAACCAATAATCCCACCTTTTTCGCAATTCGGGGAAATTCGCTTCGTTATCATTCAGGATATACCCAGCCAAAAGGATATATCCATCTGCAAATACTGATCTCACATCGTTCAAAAGCTCCGCCGGGTCCGTGTATTCGTCTTTGTTCAAAATGTCATTTATCCGGTATATGTTCATATCCGGTCGGATCAGATCGCCATCTGCAGACATCGCTTCCTGGTAAGCATCAATATTTCCGGAGAGCAAATAAAAGTTCAGGAGTTTTAATTTATTTTCCACTGTGTCATTCGCATCCATAGCCTTTTCGTAAAAACGTCCGGCTTGTTGATAATCGCCAACATCGAGCAACGCATCCGCCACCGATGTCGCAAGCTGCGCATATTGCTCGGGGGGAAGTTGCCCATACTTACGTTCCATCACCGACACGGCATCGCGCGTGGCACCGGCCTCCAACGCCACCCCGACCTCTTGTGAGATTATTTCTCCGTTTTCCGGCTCGAAGTATGAGGCAGCTTCATACGCATTGTAAGATTGCAACAGATCCCCGCGCTCTCTGGATTGTACCGCTTGCGCGACATATCCTGACGCATACTCGTGACGCCTAACCGTGCGCACAGCCCATATGGTCAGTTGCCCGGAAATATACCCACCAGCTATTACGAGGAGAATTCCAAATACCACTCGCGCCAAATTCGAAATCTTTGCGTTCACCGTCAAAAGAAATGTAATATGTAAATAATATAGTGGTGTATATTACATTTGCGCATATGCAAACTCAAGTCTTTACAAAATTTATATCTTTTACTAAAATGCAATGTCTCGCAGTTCTTGACTCGCAAAGAAGTCAAGAAACCCCGTGAGAATAACATATTTTATCAAAACTTGGTGAAATTTCCCCGAATATCGGTTGTCGTTTTGTTAACTGTCGCGCTTGCAGCGGTGGGCTTAAGCATAATGCATGCTCAGATTAAGCGTCGCGTACGTATCGGAACTTCCGTTTTGGCACGGAATATTGACATACAACATGTCAGCGCGACTCATGCACCGGATATTTTTGACGAAATCGGCGACAAAGGGTTACTACCGCCAAAAATCGTGCATATACTGATCGACGGACAAATGCACACACATCTTGCTTATCCACCCAAACACATGGGCTATCGCAGACTTCTGAAGCAATTGGGCTATGAAATCAATGAAATCGACCAAATAAACGCGACGGAAGAGGTCGATACAAACAGTATTTCGATCGAAGTGTCTCGTATCACCATCACCATTCGGACGGTCACGGAACCGATCGCCTCACCGGAAAATATAATAGAAAATCCGCAGAAGCCAAAAGGAACGCGAACTGTCTTATCGTCGGGATCTGAGGGTCTTTTGGAAAAAACGTTTCGCATCACCGCAAAGGACGGTGAAGAAGTCGATCGTGAACTTGTGTCGACCAAAGTATTGCAAAAGGCGGAACCCACAATCATCGAGATCGGTACGAAGGTTGTCAGGCCCACATACCCACCCAGCGCGGCTTGCGCCAAATGGGATGAAGCCATAGACTCTGCCACCACTGACCCCGGAGCGCGTGATTTCCTTCATTTCTTGAGTCGTTGCGAATCGCATTGCAACAATGCAGCGATAAACCGCACCGGCAAGTATTTCGGCTTGTTCCAGTTCAACAAGACCACCTTCACCAATTATGGTGGCCACGACATATTTGACGGAAACGAACAGATAACTCTGGCTTTGGATATCTACAGACGAGGAGCATCCGCCGGGCAATTTCCCGCGTGTTGGAGGTTGTATAACTCGTCAAAATAGCCCGCACACTAGCACAATATCAAGAACGCCACGAAAAGTATTCACAGATCTCTTCCGGGATCTCCCCCAAGAAACGTGAGGGCATATGATCCTGACTCATCCCGCCACGTCCACGGGTTTCGGCGAAGCTCATCCACAGTTTCTCCTGTGCTCTTGTGATACCCACATAACAAAGTCTCCTTTCTTCCTCCACATCGTCCGCATCCACAAAAGCCCTCGAGTGCGGGAATACTCCTTCCTCCATACCAACCAAAAACACTATCGGAAACTCCAAACCTTTTGATGCGTGTACCGTCATCAATGTAACCTTGCCTTGCCCGGAGTGCCGAGAACTTTTTTCGTTTTCCTGTTCTATGAGGTTAATCTCATGTAAAAAAGTCCGAGTCGAATCGTCGCCGTACCTCTTGGCGTACGACTGCGCCACGTTCAACAATTCCTGTATATTCTCCTTTTTGGCAGTACCTGCATCCGAACCATCGTCAACCCAATTGACGTACCCGGTCTCTTTGAGTACATACTTGATGCCCGAAAACACATCCATCGACCTCGTATTCATATAAATCCGACCAAATACCTTGACCACGCTCGCGTATTTACGCATTTCATCAAGGACGCCTTCCACGCCGGAATACCATTCGCTACGCAAATCCGCCTCTGTTGCATCTTCTTTGCTACGCCCCTCCATCAGTAGGTAGGCAGAGACAATCAACGCGCCCACAGGCATGTCCACGCTCTTCGCGATATCCACTATATTTCCCAACGTCTTGGGTCCTACCTTGCGCGGCGGAGTATTGATAATCCTGTACAGGCTCACATCATCGGAAATATTCTGAGTAAATCGCAGATAACTTATTATATCCTTGATCTCCGCGCGTTCGTAAAATCTGAAGCCCCCTACAAGCTTGTAGGATATGCCGTTCTTCAACAATACTTCTTCCAAAATCCGAGACTGAAAATTTGTCCGGTACAAGATGGCGATATCGTCGTAGCTATACCCGCTCCGCACATAATTTTGAATCTCGCTGATGACCAACTCGGCCTCATTTCTTTCATCACGCGCTTGGTAAATTTTGATCGTGTCCCCAGCGCCTTTTTCGGTCCACAACTCCTTGTCCACCCTGACATTATTTTTCGAAATCACAGAGGACGCGGCATGCAGGACATTAGCCACACTGCGGTAATTTTGTTCAAGCTTGACGACAGTACACCCCGGGAAATCCTTCTCAAACGAGATTATATTTTTCACATCGGCACCCCGCCATTTGTATATACTCTGGTCGTCATCGCCCACTACGCATATATTTTTGTGTTCGCTGACCAGGTGTTTGATCAATCTATATTGCGCTGCGTTGGTATCCTGGTATTCATCCACCAATACATACTTGTAGAGATTTCTGTAATATTCGAGCACATCCGGTTCTTGGGCAAACAATACATTGACCTTGTATATCAGATCCGCAAAATCGGCGGCATTTAGCTTAAGCAAATGTTTCTCATATTCTTCATATACGGAAGCCACTATATCCTCAAAGTATCCGGAATAATGATACGGATAATCACCTGCACTTAGCATTTTGTTCTTCGCACTTGAAATTTCATTGTACACGGCTTTGGGTTTGAATTTCGTCACATCCAGACCGCTTTCAAGCATCAATTCTTTGAGCATCCCTTGCGCGTCAGCGCCGTCATATATTGAGAAATTGTTATCCAGACCGACATATTTCCCGTGTCTGCGTAAAATTTGAGCCCCGATTGAGTGGAACGTCCCCACATGTACCGAATTCCCGTCATCAATGTCGTTCTCGAGCAATTTACCCAACCTCTCTTTCATTTCATCCGCAGCTTTTTTGGTAAATGTCACCGACAAGATATTGTTTGGCGAAATCCCGTGATTTGCGATCATATTGGCTATACGGTAAGTGATCACCCTCGTCTTGCCGGAACCCGCCCCCGCGAACACCAGCAATGGACCGTCAACATGATTGACCGCTTCCATTTGCTTATCATTCAATCTCCCATCCAATTGCAATCTCATGACAATACCAACACAATTAAATTAAGAATACGTCAATTTGGAACCAAAATACCCGCCCGTAAGCTACAGTTCTCGCACGTATCTGGCATATACCCAGCCCTCGGCGGAATCGCTGTATTTGATTTTGTACCAAGCCCCGTCCTTCTCTGTCCATACAAACCGTTCCCCAACACCTACTTGCGACACTTTCTCACTGTTCAACGCGGGCCCTTTTCGCACATTGAGATAACCGGTATCTGTATCTTTGATTTCCAAGATTTTCGCGTCACCCCGCTCGATCGCAAAATCCACAGTAAATTTGGTACCGTCTATTTCATTTCCATCATGATCAACGATGTGAAAACTCTGCGACTGTGAACCGGGCAATACACTGGCAAACATATCAAACTTAAAGATTTTTGACTCCCCTGGCTTCAGTATCATATTGTCGATCAATATCGGTGTATCCAAACTCGGCCAGACTCCGCTTACCGCAAACGGGCTGTCCTTGTCATCGGCCGTTTTCAACAAAAGGCTATTGTTTTCCCCCACAACCAACGGATCTGTTCCATCGTTCCGTAATGTAAATTCAACTGATAATTTCTCACCTAATTGGACCTTGGCATCATGTTTGATATCGTCAACTGATAGTACAATATCTACGCGAGGTGCAGATACATAATCAACTCCGACAATGGCATTGCTTATAGAATTGATAAAGTCTTCGTCCGCCTGCGCAAATCTGATCTCGTATCGATTAGGAATTCTCTCACCGTCGCCAGAACTTTTATGAGCAAATACAAGCCTTACCGTTTCCACCGCCTCTTTTTGCACACCGTAAATTGAATTTAGATCAGCAATTAGTTCTTGCAATGCCGTTTTCTGCTGTGTATTGACATTCCCATCCATGAGTATACCAACCAGAATAGCAGCAGGTTGACCGGAGAAGGTTGAAGTATTCGTAGAAGGGTTTTCACGAACTCCATACACTTCACCTTCGGTAGACAATATATAATTGAACGGTATATCTGGAAAATGCATATTGGTGATTGTGTAGTAGTAAATATTGTCTACCCATCGTTTTGAATCTGTTTTCAAATCTTCATCTTCAGTACGTATCGGAAATACATATATTTTTTGTGGTACTGTCGTCACCTCTCGCTTTGTCGCCAAGGATTCGTCAAATTCCATTTGCTCCCGCGAATAGCCAAAATATGCTTGCACTATAGTTTCACGTATTGATAACGCGTTAGCAGCTATAATCACTGAAACTATGAGTACAATGATGAATACAACAGTTTTCTTAGCAAGACTGCGCTCAGTTGACTTATAAAGCATGTCATATTATACATTGATTTATTCTCTCGTCAAAAAGAGAAAATGATAGTTTCATGAAACCTAAAATGGACACCCTAGATCACTGAGCGCTTTCGTCGAGTCCACATATTGACCAGCGGAGTTCTTGATATCTATATGATAATGAGTCCCAGTCCAACACGGGTTTCGAATCGCCCCTATCACACTGATTATGTCATCTTGAGCGGTCCCAAGCGCTCTACCTCGAGAGACAGCCAAATTGCATGAAGTCATACGATTGTCCATAACTACACCACAAGCAGCAAGGATTGATGGATCAACTGCAATATGTAGGATATTATATATATTACCATTACCGTCTTGCAATACTATTTGACCTCCCCTATTGAACATTGAGCTATTTGGATTTGCATCGTCGCAACGTATATTTTTCCCAACCTTCACTATTCGGGCTGCAGACGGTGCAACAATTTCTCCAGTTGTGGCGATATCTGTACCATGATTTAATCTATGACTGTATTGCCCACACGAATTTTGAGTTACAAAACCACTAACCAAAGGACACATACCACTCACTTCAGGCTTCACTCCGCAAGTTGGATCGCATGAAACTTCATAATTTACTGATGGGAATAATTCACTACAATCGTATGATCCGGAAGCAGGTACAGTAAAGTCCCTATCAAAAATCGACCTATATAGTGCAAGTCCGGGAAGGGACGCATGACGCCATTTGTCACATCCGCCCTCGGAAGCGCAGTCAGCATAGAGTCCGCCGCACGCGTTATTGTACCTAGTATCGTATTGTAATCCAAAACCGCATTGATCCGTGCTCATCGGACGATCTTTATCCCCACCAGGCATATTACTGTTATATACGACCCTACCGCAGTACTCAGAATCAGAGTCCGTCAGATCTATTATTTTTTCAGGTGCATTGTCAAAAAAACACGGAGTTCCTTTGGCGGTAAATATACGATAGTACCCCGGTGTCACCATACGATCAAAATAAACGGGCGCCGGGGGTAATACAAAAGTCGTAGCTTTGGACCAATCCAATGGATTGGTACCGGGGGGTAGACGTTGAATACCGACTTGAGGCCGATACTTACCTGTACCACAAGATCTATCCATACCAAGCCCAAGCTTCTGACCAGGGTTATCGGCTATCACAGTATTGTATAAAACTACTGAAGCTCCATCGACCACATCGACTGAAAACTTAAGTCTTCGCCCCTGTTGACCACGTCTGGGAAAGAAATCCAGCGCTCCTGGTCCGGAAATATCTTGATACGGATTTGATTTTGTGATTATTCCTCTCTTTTCACCGCAAAAGTCTGGGACCCTTGGATCGCTTGGATACCTGACATGTAAATAACATGAAGATATATCGTATGCTTCAGCAACACCAGTAGCCTGTTCCGGAAGTATACTAGAATATGGATCAGCTTGCTGTTTCTCTGGGTTTAGGAAAGTTGTAATACAAAAACATAAAGCTAAAGGAGCCGTCGCCATAAGGAACATATAAATCTTGAGTCCTTCTTTGATGGTTTTACCAACCAGTTTATCGACCAGTGGCGCCAAAAGGTAACCGACTATGGTACCGATCACTGGTATGACCGATGCGACTGCGGCAGTGATATACTGTACTATCTTCTTTGTGATCAAAGCTTGCAATTGGGTCAAATCTATCTTCCCGGCGACAAGCTTTCCCAACGCTGTTTTTCCAAGTCTGCCTCCGGACAACTTGTCCAACAAGTTCCCAAATTTTCCTTGGATATCTTTGCGCCACTCAGTCAACTTCTCCATAGCGCGTACGGGCAATCTGGTAGTCCACTTGCTTACAAAATCCAAACCCCTGCGAAGTTTGATACCTCGCAGTAAACGGCGATTTCGCTTAGCCCATTTTTTGATCCACGGGTTTTTGCTTTTGGCAAAAGCATTCAACAATCCTCCGTGATACAACTGCGCAAATTGCGCCACCTTGCTATCATCGGCAAGAAATGCGTCCAACGCATCCTCATCCAATTCCCATTCACCGTCTTCATTCTTCTTATAAAATTCAGCTAACGGGTCGTCTTTGCCCGGACCACCTTTGTCAAATACATCGAAATTACTCTTATCCGACATGTGTTCTTTCATCAACGCCAAGATTTCGTCCTTGTGCGGTCCGTCACCCAACCCCGCCAAAAGGCTTTTCATCATCCTCTGTTGCAGGACAGCTTGCTTGTACGCAAATCCGGATCCGTCCACAAACCAGGTGTTCATAAACGCAAACGGACTGGCCGCGTAATACGTACCCACCATAAACTTCTTCCAACGTACTTGCATTCCGTTTCCAACCTCATTTGGCATAATAACCTTCGTCTCCGAAACCCCACCCTTACCGTTATACAGCCTAACATCGCGGAGAGAGCCAGGCGCGGTAGGATCCGCGTCATCGAAAAGTTCCCCGCTCATCCACTTCTTAGCCAGCTCTCCATTGGTCCATTTCTTCGCACCTTGATACAAAGCGATCCCTTTAGTCGCACTTTTGAAGCGCCCTGTCATACGTTGCGCTCGATTTGATGGCATCAATGATACGGCTCCCAACTTCAAAGCCATGATATCTTCAAACTCCCTCTCGTTTTCCAACCCCATCGCAGAGATCCTGGCTTGGGACCTCTTTATCATCTTATTTGCGTCTTCGATATTACTCGTCAATCGTGTGATATTTTCCTGATAACCATCCACACGAGATTGAAAATCGCTCACCTCCTGCCTGATATCGTCAATCTGTCTTTGAATATTTGCTTTCTCAGTATCGGTCAAACCTGTATTGCTGAGCCTTGTGGTCAAATTTCCAAGCGCATCGTTCTTCTCTCGTATCCTGCGCTGAATATTATCCATCTCTGTCGTAATCCTAGAGAGACGATTTTGATAGTCTTCGATATTCTCCTTTTTCTTTTGGATTATGGATGCATGGTGTCGAGCCTCAACCAATTGCGCTTCCAGTTGTTTCTTAAATGCCTCGCGTTTGTACTTTTCAGCTTTGTGCGAGATCGGAGTTCCTTCGTTGAACGCATCACCGGCACGCCAACCCGCGTACAGGTCTCTTTCCCATGCACCGCGCCCAAACACTTCGTTTACAAACTTTTTGTTGGTTTGATCAAGTTCTTTTTTCAGTTTTTGCAATTGCGCTATCCGGTCGCCATCCGTAGCGGGGTCCATTTCACCTATCAACTTATCAATCTCCGCGCTGCGATTTGCCAAAACTTGAGGTAACGCCGTTGTGGACTCATAAGTTCCGTTTATCCCGCCCCACGCCATCATCGCAGCGGCCGCCTTCTTATATTTCCTCGCCTCCTTCTCCAATTTACGTACCTTTTTCCGGTCGGTCTCGGCAGCAGCGAGACGTTCTTTCTCCCTAGCTTTGAGGAGGTTTTGCTTGGCCTGCAGATCACGATATGCCACGTCACCAAAGGAGGCTGTCATATCTTTGTTGTCTATATTCGCAAAAATTTTATCCCCCATCACCATCCGCCCTTCATTTTTCAGCACGGAAGTCAGCATCGCCTGAGTCTGTGATTGACTCAAGCCACTCTTACCTGCAATCTTACCGATACGCTCCTGAAAAAGTCCGGACATTTCATTGTGCATCTGTTGAGTCAACGCCTCTACTTGTTCATCAGACATACCAGGCGATAACTGCGATTGGTACTTACGCCTGATCTTGTTCAGCTCACCCTGAAGCCTCCCACTGCGAAACATCGATTGCAAACCACGCTCCACGGATTTCCGTTGGTCGGCCGTCAGATTGGCGCCGGATTCATGAGCTCGAAGCATAGCATTGGTGCCCAGAGTGTGCGCAAGAAACACATTGCTGCGCGGGTCGTTTTTGAAACTACCAGGATCACTCATTCCGACACCTGTCGCTATAGCTTCAGACATACTCATGCCATTTTTTTTCGCCCATGCTATCCCCAGAATCGCATCGACTGCGCCTCCCATACGTTCAGCTTTGGATTTTTTGTTTCTTGCCTCCAGTGTCTTGTACATCTTGTCGACACTGGCCGTCGGATTGAGTATGAATCCGGATGCATTTTTCAGTGTAACCTTGCTTTTAAGCTTGTACTTCTTACTTAAAGTAACTTTTCCAAATTCCAAAGCACCAGTAGCCTCATCAATGGGAGTCAACAATGCCTCAGAGGTATATACAGCCGGGTTGGTCAATGCCTCTACAAATCCGGAAGCTATTACATCGCTAGCCGCTACACCGTCCAACTTCGGGGGCTTTGGAGGTTTTCCCTTCTTCTTTGGCGTGAAAAGTATATCAAACAACGTGGAAACTGAATCTTGGTACTTTTGCTGTGCCATCCTGCCAAATATCTAAAATCGTAATGCGAAGGCCGCGTTAACCGCTGAACAGTCCGCCGATGACCGGTATGCTACCCATTGCTTTGCTTGCAATGCCACCTGCTTCCGCCATACCTCGACCGGTCGCCGACGGCAATATATCATCCAACATTTTCGGCGTACCCGAAGCCAACGACCATAAATACAACGCGCCTATGCCTTTGATAAGTGGTTGCATCAGATCAGATCCGGAAGTATTCCACGAACCGTTTAGCAAACCACCCGGCATGATCAACTTGACCTGACTGGCAGACGAAAACAGTAACATTGCACCAAGATTGATCAAAATAAATACCATCGTAAACACCAACGAGTTTTTGAGTATTCTCCTAAACACATTGATTTTGACATGACTCTGCCCAGGCAAAGCGGATGTAGCGATATATAGTGGTGCCAAAATGACGTCCAACAGTATACCCAAGTATGCTTTCAGTATCGTAATAAATACTTTAAGCGACAGCCATAAGGAGAGTATCAACATTGCTATCATCATCAAACCACCAGCAAGACCAGCAATCACACCCGATAAAGCATCTACCATCATACCTTTGATACCCCCGCCCTGTCCTCCTATAGAACCAAGCATTTTACTGATAGCCGCCTGCAACCCAGATTGCTGGGCAAATGTTCGTAACGGATTCCCCGCGCCACCACCATGTAACAGTAGTGCACTAATACTGAAAGGTCCATCTGCATATCCGGACTGCCAATTGGTCAAGCCCAGCGAATTAGCTAAACGCTGCAAAGCACCATCTGCAAGATGTGTCGCCAATACGCCAATGTTCAGTATTAATCCAGCTATAGCAAAACTGAAAACTACCAGGATCAAAGATATTACAACATTTGGTAGCATATTAAATACAGTAACAGCCATCTGCCCTCCAATCTTGTGCCTAAACATGATCATAAAACCGGAGGTGATCAAAATCAGTACAAACATAAAATACGAAAGACCGCTGGTAAATTGCCATACCGTACTTAATCCATTTACTTCTGTCAAATACGAATAACCATCAGTAGCAGCATATACACTGGGGGAATTTGTACTATCTGTACCCGGAATCCATTGTTGTTGCATGGCGTATACAACGTCTGTCGTTGGCTGATTGTACAAAGCATAATAAACCTGTTGCTCTGTAACACCAAGTAAGCCATACCTTTGGATCGCAGGCAAAGTATCGAAATCGAAATCGGGATTGCCGGCAAGCTGAACATTACTGGTATCGGGATCAACGCCTGATATACCGACAGCTAATTGACATATAGCAGCATTCGAAGTATAGTTCACACCCTTATCCACACTAGGGCCTGCATCTTCCGTCCCATTTCCAATTGAAAGAGTATCTCCGGAAGTGAAGCTTTCTGGGGTGCAGTCCAATTTAACATCCTGTACATTTGAAGCACCGTGACTTCGCCACAACACAGCACTAACCATAAATACAACCAATACTGTCGCGAGCAAGTTAGTTGCACGAGCACTACTGATGAAGTGAATGAATTGAGATATTAATCTCCATGCAGTATCGCCACCGAAAGAAACAAAAGTTAGGTTGTTTTTCTTTACAAACCGCATAATTATCGTACACCCTTAATTATTTTGTCCTGCCACACATTCTACCACAGACCAATAATAAGGAAAAGGCATGACTTCTTCAGGTGGCGCAAATGCCATTTGTCTATTGTACTCATTCCTATATAAAGATACATCCCAGTAGCAATCCACGTCGTACTGTCTATTATTTATACTTACCTGGCACCCTTTTGTCCTTACGAAATAAGGTTCTGTACATGGGGCAGCCTGACCTTTGACGTTCCTGCATACGCCACCCAATTGACTTTTTGGTTTGGGAACCTCTAACGAGTTTGTCATGGCGTCTGAAAATTCACTTGCACATTGTCCAGCTTCACAACCATAGGACGACCCGAATACCGAATCGATATAAAGGCCGTAGACGTAATTGACCTGACAAGCGTCTTTGTCCCGCCTGATCGTACAATTCCAAAAATGGCTCCAATTGCTGATGATTCCGTTGATTGTACTAGCGAAAGATGGCCTGTCATAACAACTTGTATATGATTGAGCTTCTATAACCGATGTTTCTTTTGTATCGAAACCAGTAATACATGAATCAATTTTCTTATCACGTCCCGGCTCAAATTCCGTCGGAACGTAAAACATGCCCGCAACCAAATCTGCCGTTTGATTGGTTCGAATCACCGAAGAGTCGTATACCTCACCATTGCGCCCAATGTACTTATTTTTCCCATCGCCTACGACATCATTTGGTATTTGGGCGGAAAAATCTGCAGCTCCATCAAGTGTATTAGGCTTTCCAGCCTTTACATTAACCGCAACCGGTTGGTCGTTTTCCGGGCTTTTCACTGATACTCGAACCGGATCCATATCTTCATTTTGCTTCTGTACGGGCGGATTAGATTTCTCAAACTCATCCGACCTCCAGATATTACCGGCAGTCGGGAAAAACCAAGACAATTGCATAACTCCTTCCGACGTTTTCACTTTACTAGTAATACGATCACCCTTCTCATATTGGCGCTTTTGTTCATCAGTCAGTTGGTCATACTGAGGGCCACCAAATAGTGCGCCAGGATAAGTAACTTTTGTTATCCAAATAGTAGAGTCATTGTTTACAGCAGGGAAATGAAAATTCCCATGATCATCTTTAAACGCATTATCTACTTCTTCTTCTTCTACACACAATAGCTGAGGTCTATATCTCTTGCCTGGCCTTGGGCATTGTGTACTCGTCAAAGAGTTAGACGCCGTTGTCGGCCCCACACTACTTGCGCCCAATACGGAATCTTGTCGTATCTGTTCTTCCAGCTTAGATTGCTGTCTCCTCAGATCTGCCTCCAATGCTTCGCGTCCACCAACTACTTCAAAAGAAGAAACATTCTCTACTATGATTGTCGGAGAAACTTTGGTACTTACCAAGCCTGCATCCGTATCTGATGAAATCTGAGTTTCCGCAATCGGACCATCACCGCTCTCGACCGATTCTTCATGCATTGGTTCAAGACCGCTATTCCCCTGAGTTCCCGACAATCCAATCGGTAAATCCTGTGCAGACACGTGCGCTCCACTAGAGCCAATATACGACAAGTTCCCATACCTGACGGATAAATACCTTGTGGACACCAGCACAAATACGAAAAATGCTATAAAAAACAAACCTAACCATCTGATTGTGTGTCTCTGTTCGGTTTGGTCACTTTCCCCAATATGCATACTATTCAGTATTATTCTTCGAATATAAGTCACTTGATTATATCAAAACTCTATATTGTAAGACAACACGTGCCGACTACAAAATGAACTCATATCTTATTGAATAAACTCTTCGTTGTCGGACCAGCTTTCCTTCCGCGCCCAGCACGGGCCAACATCAACCCCATGACGGTCAACAACCCACCAGTCAGCAACGACGCGTACAACCCCTTGCTTATACCTGTATTCGGAGTCTGCCCGCTCGGGTCACTTGTGTAAGACAGGCCGCCTTTTCCGTAAATCGCATAATCATGATCGTTTGCCTGCAAGTAATAAGTCCCGCCCGTCCCCGTACCCGACGCGATCGGCGATGAATGCACACCATAGTCATCCAGAGCCCGCACATGATAATCCCCGCCCAAGGACGTATCTTCGATCGGAGTGACGTTGATATCATACGAATTATCTTCAATCATCTGCAAATCCCCCACAGTAGAAATCAAGTCCTGACTCTCCGCATAGGCTATAACCCTGATCGTCAACTCATCTTCCTCGGTGATCTCATAGAAATCACCGTTTTCGTCACGTAAATTCCCCAAATCCATGATCCAATTCCCGGCACCGTCCGGGATCACCCCCACAAGAGACGACTTACCTGCGGAACCGGTATCATCCTTATCGACTACTTGCGCCACGACCACGGCATCTGTCGGATCGTCCAACCCCCTGACCGTACCCGAAATCTGATGACTTGTCGGGGGTGTATCAGAAACTATCGTAGTCTTCTGTCTGTAGTGCGAACCAGCATTGTCATACACTGAATTCCCGGAATTTACATCATACAGGTACTGCGTATTCGCGTCCAAGTCCTCCAATACGGCGAAATGAGCATGATACGAACCATGTCCCGCTGTCGAGTCCCTCTGATCCGGCGCGTTTTCACTCAACTCATCCGCAGACGTGCCGTATATGACATACCCCGGTGTGGCAACTCTGGTCAACCACACAACGCCAAACGTCGTCGGCGCAAGGTTCACCACCTCTACGGTATCCGAACCCACAGGGATGGAAGATGCCCCACCGCCATGGACATTGTCAAACATATTGATAATTTGAACATCCTGCTTCCCATCGATAAACTCTCGTTGTGCTGGATCAAACGGCTGACGCGGCGGAATTGAAATATTGCCGTTGTTTCCTCCGCCGTTGTTTCCTCCGCCGTTGTTCCCTCCGCCGTTGTTCCCTCCGCCGTTGTTCCCTCCGCCATTGTTCCCTCCGCCATTGTTCCCTCCTCCGTTGTTTCCTCCTCCGTTGTTCCCTCCGCCGTTGTTCCCTCCGCCATTGTTCCCTCCTCCGTTGTTCCCTCCGCCATTGTTTCCTCCTCCGTTGTTTCCTCCTCCACTACTAGTAAATTTAAAATCATCTGGAACAATACTCATAATATCTACGCTATCCGCAGTCTTCAGTGAGACATCATCTTTCAACTCACCACTTGTGCTAAAAAGATCTGACCTAGTCCCTTCATGAATAACTCCACGTCCATCGGCATCTACCGCAAACAATATAATCTCATCATCTGGTCCAATGGATTTTGCAGCTTTCAGATCTTTACTACGTAAAGCTGATCCGTCAATAATCCATCTTTCTGAGGAGTTGGTTAATCCAGACAATACGGTAGAGCCTTCCTTGGCTGTGATATATATGACTGTATCACCCTGCGGAGATTCACCAAACAACGGATCCGGGATCGGACTTTCCTGCATCATAGGGGCCGTCTTAAACACGAAATCAGTAATTTCTTTATCGTAGGAATTTGATCCCGACTTTATCTTGAAAGCATATGTCGTATCCGGAGTTAAGTCTTCCAGCTCTACATAATGAATTCGTGAAGTTGTATTCGGGCCTCGTATATCTGGGAAATCTTTTAATTTGGAGCCAATTTCGACCTGTACTGAACCGTCTATTGTATGTTCTGTAATCCAGCTAATCGTCACTGATTTAGATGTGATATTGCTGACTATGACAGATTGTGGGGCGTTGGCAGAACTCGCCCCAGAATACCATTTGACTACAATATAGGTAGATAACAAGAGGATAGGAAGCAATAAAACGAGCAACCCCATCTTGATCAACCTGATCTTTTTTTGCTTGGGTGTGAGATACATCTTACGTCATTATACATGATAAATGGTATCAGCACACACTGGGCCCATGCATCTGACGCGAATTTTTAAAATTACCTTGCCGTCTTGGAACGTTTGCCTCGTCTACGACTTTTCGATTTACCTTCTCCTTTTGCTCCGTCAAGAAATGCTTTGACAGCCGTAGCCACCGCCCCGATATTGCTCAACGGGGAAAAGACATTCCGTCGCAACAATCCGAAAGTCTCCATCATCATGATCATCTCATCTCTGGCATCAGTGACAATCAGATTTACCGTATCCAATATCAGGTTTGTCTTACGTACACTGCGTTGAGATTCGTCCAATGTGGCGGTCAATTTGCGCAGTGCCTCTATTAAATAGAAAAATACCAATAATACGCCTATGGTCAGTGATGTGACGATAACAATCCAAAATTCTGCGGGTACTTCGTTCATAAATCCAACTATTTATTTTAATACACCAATATACCACGGGTCTTACTTAGGAGTCCAGTCGCCACTCCCGCTTTGCACTCGTACAAAATACGATTCCAAGTCAACAAGCGGATAATCGAAGCCGTAAAATACCGGTTGTCCGGTGTCTTCCCCTCTCTGTAGACCATTGTACCTACCCAATAAGACATCCCATCGGCTCATGTTGTCCGCCTCGTATTCGGCTTCGTTCATCTCATTGAGTACGCGTTGCGCGGTGTACGGAGTACGAGTGCCGGCGATCGCAAGGAGATTCCACCCCGGATGTACATAGACTGGTACGGGTGTTTGCACTGATTTGCCGGATAATCGCACCTGTACGTTGCGCTTGGTCTTCAAAAGGTATCCCTTGCCCGGGATGACTTGGAAATCGTTTGATGCATACGTGGCCCCGTTTCGATTACCCACTACATGCCATCCGTCATTGTCGTATTCAGATATTGAATAAAACGCATCGGAATACTGCGCATTGAGATAATCCAACATAGACGCTGCACTTTGCCCGTAAGCATCCGATACAAACGGAAACGCCACCAAATTGAAACCACTATGCAGTTCGTATTCAAAGTACGTGGATTCTTGCGCAATTTCTATATTCGTAAATTCTTTACCCAAATCGACATCCCCTTCATCAAATTCCCCATTGGAATTGACATCGATGTACAGCCTATACTCGCGCTCACCGGTCGGTATGGCAAAACAGTACTTCTTGTTTTGCACTTGTGTGCAATAAGTACCAGACTTTTCCACTGCGAAGATGCCATTTTTTGCGGACAGTTTGATAGATTCGGCATGCACGGGAGAAACCAGTCGGAGTATCGATGGATTACGTTGAGCAGCTGAGTCCGATTTGTTTGATTCGTCACCGTACCCACGCTTATGCCAAGGTTCGCATGTATGCCCCTGACTGGTAAACACTCCTGATAATTCCTCGCAAGCACAATATGGACCTTCACATTTTTCGCCCGTCAACAATTGCGGATATCCCGGTATGTATACGATATCGTCATCTCCATCATACGCCGGCATGGCTGATAACGGGATTCCTACCCCCACTTGAGCGACGACTGCATCAGCACTCACCGGACAGATGACCTGATCCGGCAACTCGCCATCATATGTACTGCATAGGCATACGCCACCTGGGTTGTCGCATGTCTCACCCGGTTGGATGGTGACTGGATCCGGTGTGATCACACAGAAATGACTTTCACAAGAAATGGAGTGGTTTTCAAATTCCGAGGTCTGAGGTAGAGGTCCACAGTCGACATCAGCCTCGCACCGAACCCTGCGATCCAAAGAGGACACTGGCGAGTCAAAGCCAACCCCGTCTCGACCACACCATATATAATTATCGGTCAGATCCCCTGGTGTATTGTCAGGCTTCAAAGAACAGTGGCGTTCCGCTGTATTACCAAAAAGGTCGGTACATGCTTTGCCTCGCTTCTTCAAATCAGGCTTTCCAGCTTCATCTAAACAAGATGGAGCTGCCGATCGACAATATCCTTGATAACAACCTACTCCAAACGGCACATTCCCTCGATCATCCACACAATCAGCTGTTTTATTACATGTAAGTTCCGTAGTCCCATAAAATGTGGAACAATCAGCACTACAACTATCGCCTTGATACGTATTACCGTCATCACACGCTTCCGATCCTTCGGTTACTCCATCTCCGCACACTGCAATAGAACCTACAGATTCAGATTCATCAGCTGTTCTGGATACTACGGGTGTGTATTGCAATGTGAAGCCTCCGAGTTCGTCATCCAAATATACAACTCCCAATGAGAGATCACCTGTGTCAAACACTCCATCCCACTCGTCTTCATTGTTTAAATCTAGATAAAGATATATCGGTGTATCAGCTTCCGTGATATCAAAGCATCGGTTGGCTCCGAGGATGTCGGCGCAATACATGCCGGGTCTGCGGAATTTGAACCGTCCTCCAAGATCACCCGTCGTGTCGGGTATGAATTCCACGTCTGGCTGTTGGGGTTCACCTGCAGGCGGTTCAGGAATTGGGGCATGCACTGTTGATAGCAGCCCGGCGATTGGCCTTGTGGGCTCCAAGGTCGTAGTCGCCACGCGGGGCGGGGCGAGGAGGGGAAGGGCGGATTGGCCGGGGGTGATGCACTTCATTTGAGTATAGCCGTTCGTTGTCACTTTTTTGCACTTACCTTTATCCCCGCTTTCTTCATGAACGCAGTCTTTATCTTCAGCATCGCTAGGCCTGCAACCCTTATTTACCCCATCCCAACAAATGTCACTTTTGGGATTGGGAACAATTCTGTCTGTCCAACCAGCTTTACAGTAACAAGATTGTTTTACATGCGCCCCTTCATGGTCAACATTAGTACAATATGGGACAGTATCAGGACCAGGTTTTGCTCGAATATGTCTCATACACCTTGTATTTGTTGATGTCCAAGTGCCACCACTCCCAGAAGGTACTATCTCTGTATGATAAGTACATATGAGGTCTATAAACCCACTCACAACAGTACCTGGCATGCAATCATCACGACACACGGGAACCGCTTGATCACCTTCAGTAATTATCGACACGACCTCAAAAACTGCAGCACCGCCACCACCTGCACCTCCTTGAGGATCATCCACCATGCAAACATCAACACCTTTACCATTATCACCACAATGTCCACGTCTCACTTCACCATCAACTGTCTTAGAACATTTAACTTCTCTGGTACAACCTGTACAAGTAGACGGAGTACATACAGGTACACCGTTGTCACCTTTATTCATTTTTTTCAACGCTTCCTGACATAAATTATCATTTATAAATGCATTTTGGCGGTTATTTATCTCCTTTATTGTCAATTTTGTATGCCTAGATTTCGTACAATAAGGGGGGACACTACCATTATCTACTATATAATGATATAAGATACCCCCAGTCGATGACGCACCCACACCAACAGCCCTACTCATCCCGTTACTAAGACACATCGTGCCAGGATCGATATCTTGCCCATAACACTTACACTGATTGCAATCGTCATTGCCACACACCTGACCTGTGATGCAACGATTGTTTGCATCACAGGTATGCGCAACAAATTGATCGGCATTATCATCCGTGAGCTCTACCAGCTCACCTTCAATACATATATTGGGAGGTCTCTCCACAGCTTGCGCCGCCGCGGCAGGAGCCGGAGTCGCAGGGGGCTCCGGCGGTGGACAATTTTTCGTACATGCGCCACCGTCCGATGGTATACAATAGCCCTGGTCTTGCGGGTATCTGGTAAACCCACCAGATTCACACATTCCCTGATTTCCACCAACCATCTTACATTGCCGTTCATTCCACTTATCGCCACTGCATCCCGCCTTTTTCGCATCCTCTTTCTTCGCCTGCTCGCTGCTATTGCCTTGCCCGCATGCGGTACATTGTTTAGCACTACAGGCATTGTACCCAGCGACCCATTCAGACTCCACATTACAAGTATGGTATCCAGCCGTATTACAACAATTGTCTGCCGCAGATACACTAGGATTAAGGTTGGCGATACGGTCAAAAAATGACATTGTAAAAGACCGTTCACTTGTCAGCCCTGCAATATTGGCATCTGTCTCACTCACACCGTACGGACGCCCTCGAACTACGACGAGGTTTGGCATAGGAGCTATCTCGTCCAAGTCAACAGAAGTTGGCGGGACGGACCCGATCAGACCCATATCGGCTGATACACTCTGCACGACAGGTAAGGATAAATCAATCATCTTCCCCTCCGCCGTGCGATAAGCAGTCAGATCTAAGTAATACGAACCATCGGCATTGACGACTGCGGATATCGGGTTGACTTCCCGACCCTTGAGTATGGGTTTTGCAAACACTACTCCGTCAAAGCCGTGCTCCGGTACCTCGTCGTAGTTGAATACCACTTTGCCATACATCGGGTACGGGGTGACCAAGGCATCCAATGCGGGTATGGTGCGAAACGAAGATACCGCACCCTTGGTAAACAAGCCTCCATCGCTGATATAAAATGAATATTCATGCTCTGGGTCCAAATCTGGAATTGTAATATGGTGAACATAATATTCCCCATAATCCTGCACTTTCACCTTTCGTCGATCTGTTTCATGAGTCGCCAACATCGCTCTGGCAATATCTCTGTCATCGTAAAATATCTGTCCATCAGCTTTGAGTCGCACCGGCGATCGCGATCTACCTTCTTGGATGGCCACTTTACCGATGGCCGGTTTATCCGAGACCCATACGATCGTCGCACTGCGATCGGTCAGATTGGTTACCTGTATTCGGTCGTAGTTGCCCCCAAGGTGGGTGTAGTATGTCCATGCAATAGCAAAAACTCCCGTTATCAAGCCGGCAACAAGGAGCGCTTTGACAAAGAGTTTCAGTAGTCGACCTTTTGGTTTCGGTGCATTCATAGTGGACATGTAATCCGTTGTTTAACTGCGTCCAGTGTAACAAAATCCGGGGGATGGGGCAAGGGTCAGCTACGCGGGGGCGTAAGAGGCAGAGTTCATTTGGTGCATAAGACGAACATGCTAAGTTTTGTTTTCGGTTCATGATCCGTTGTATCTAAAAGATCACTCCTAACCGGGAACACTAACGGTGTCTGTTATATCACATGCGACTATGGTCCTGTATAGACTCGTAACGGAATACGATTACTCTATATCTTTTATTTTGACTTGAATACGTTGTCTACTGCGGTTGAATAGAGTGTGGCATTAAATATACACAAAGGGAGCGTACGATCGAAAAACCGGATTAGTTCGCTCCTGATCGGAAGAGTGGAAATTGCAAAACTCGGAGATAAGGGACAAAAGTTGTCTTGACGCATGATTACTATCGACGGCGTGCACGTCGAGGATACTAATAGTACGCTCGACGCGCAAGATATCACGATAGCTCCGAATCATACATTTAGCCCGGTCCGTACTTTTATTTTTCGTTTTTTTCGAAACTCCAGACCTCAAGGACGCTTTACTTCTTACGGCGCCAACCCCACCGTGGCTTCGGAATTCTAATTACTGGCTCGCTCATGGCGTCACCCATACTGCTTAGAAATGCATTGAACCGAGATTTGGCTCGCTTCCTCAGGCCCGGGCTGTTTTTTGGGGTATACATCTCTGACGACACATACTCCCCTGCCCCTGCTATGGCACCATTGCTACTATTCCATTCTTGCCATTGCGAGTTTTCTGGTGACCCAGCGGTGCCCAGACCAGCGTCATTAACTCGTTTTCTACTAAGAAATCCGGGGTCGTCTGTCGGATTCACATGCCGAACAGCTGGCGCGGGTCTACCTTGATGAGTGGTTTGCGGTTCCACGGGTGGTGGCTTCGCACCGACTTCCTTAAGAGCCCCTCTCGAAGGTACCCTCGTGGCACCAGCCCCCCTGATCCTTTGCAAACGAGGCACCCCAATATCTTCGGCCTGATCTTGCAGTTCTTGCCGTTCTTGACGAGCAGCAGTTTCAAAATCAGTATTGATGCTATCAATACTTGGTCCATGTTGTGTCGTCCTTCTTCTAGTTGAAGGTGCTTCGGGCTCACCTACGCCCTCTCCAGCCCACTTATGTGTTAACCGCCGCCTCCAAGTTTCCTCTTCAATATTGAAATCATTGGAATCACCCTTAGGAACCGGTGGTGCAACGCGCCACGACTGGCTTCCTCCATCACCCAAATTCACAGACGACCCTCGCCCTCCACCTGTCAGACCTTGCGAGCCATTATTGACGATCTTTATATTGTTAATGAAGCGGGCAGCCCCACCCCCATTATCACGAGGAAGTTTGTTTCCACCCCCAACATCAATGTGCTGACGATTATCCTGAACAACCTGAGTTTGTTGTGTGACTTGCCTACGATCAAGACCTGTCACCATAGTACGCTGGGCTGTGGGAGAGAATTCACGCCCTCTGTAACTCTGCGGAGCTACCGGTGGATATCCTTGATCAACGCGCCCTCTCGGCGTTCGTCCATCCCACCCAGGACGTGGCCCACCATTTGCAGGAACCCAACCACCACCTCGAGACCTTGGTTGTGATCCATCATCTGCAGGGATCCACCTACCACCACCTCGACGTCCACTTCCTCTCGGTTGTACAGGTGGATTAGGTCCCCGTGATCCACCACTGTTCCCCGCTGTCGCTGGAGCAGAAGCAGTTTGTCGCATGCCAGCAGCTTTGTCATCCGGCGCATACAGCAAGGCTGATACCAATCCCGTACCCACTGCAGCTCCCAAGACACCGCCTGTCACGGCAGCGTCGACAGCCGGAGCCGCTACCACGGCAGTCTTGACTACCTGCGCACCTACCATCGCTTGCTGTATTTGATTCAACTGCGCGAAGAGGTCGGCATTAGCCCAGCCAGGTGCAACAGCAGCTACAGGCTGGCTCAACGGACTCAAGCCGTGCGCCGCCAAAGCTTGCAATACATCCTTATCTGTAAATGTATTGGAGACTACATTCCCCGCTTTGTCTACATGACTATAAAGCAAATCCAGGTAAGCATTCATCGCATCCGGTTGTTGCAACGTCGCAGGATCCACATGACTTGCAAGCGCCTCCATCGCGTTATGTTGCAAACCACTCCAAGCCGAGCCATCCGGACGCATATCCCACATTGCGCCATGTGCATGTGTACTCGCTAGGTCCCATTTGGGAAACACATGTTGCATATTGACACTTCCACCTGACATCTGTGCTTGTAGCTGTTCCCATGCACTATGAGGAGGCGTGACGTGACCAACACCACCCATCATAGCCTCCCGCATTCGAGCCAACTCTCCACCACTCAGGAAACCATCTCCATTTAAATCAAACTTTCCCATCAATTTAGCTGCTTTGGTAGGGTCCTCTCCACCTTTCAACAATGCTGCCCTTATAGCCTTCTCCTGTTCTTCACCGGCCTGTTTACCTAGCTCAGCAATATGAGCTTGCCCCGCCTGGACACCTTCTGCAGCTGTCTTAGCTGCATGTAATCCGTCTATCAAGCCAGCGATCCCACCTGCTATACCTCCGATCAACGCCCCTTTCTTCACTTTCATCCAAATCGCCGCACTCTTTCCTTTCTTGTATGCTTCAGTCGCCATATCATCGCCCCGATCTTTCAATGCATTTATATCCCAACCATTTGTTTGCGCAATGACTGGAAGTGTTCTGGACAGTGAAGTCAGTACAGTCATCAAATCCACATTTTGCCCATCAGCGTTCTGAACTTGTGGCAACACATCTTCAAGTCCTATATAATTCGTCAATTCACGCAGTACATACATTTGTACAAATGCTTCTTGAAGCGCAGCCTCTGATAAGCCGGTAACTTCTGAGACTGTCGCCATGTCGTATGATGACACACCATTTACTCGCATTACATCAAGATGTTGGAAGGTCTGTGCCAACACACCGAGTCTATCTTGGATACGGTACTCCGAAATCATACGTTCCCTCACCTTATTTTTCCCAGTCAGCGTATTCCATATGGCGTTTGTCTTCCGCGCATGTTCCGCCCAAGGATTATGCTTATCTGTGTAAAAGACATCATAGTGGAGAACCCCTGAGAAAAGACCACCTGTCAGCGCACCTCCGGCTGCACCTACAGTCGCACCTGCCACTGTAGCAACCGCGATACCGAGAAGTCCGCCTGAGGCTATAGTCGCGCCAACCAACGCAGCCGTACCAGCACCCAACAACATCTTAGTACCGATACCGCCAAGCACGGGCGTCAATATATCCGCCGCCTTTTTGAAAAACTTGGCTATACCGCCCGTCTCAGCCTCTTGCTTTTGGGCAAGTAAGTCTATTTCGCTTGAGAGTGCGTCCAAGTTACTGTTCAAGACATCACTATTTCTGGCGGTCTCCGCAGCCTGCTCCGCCAATGTCGGGACATCAACTCTCTCACCTCGACGGGCCAACTCCGCGTTGATCCCCTGCAAATCGCTTTGCATCTGATCCAAAGACCTCCCTTGTGCGATAGAGTCCAGTTCAGCATTCAATGCATGAATATCTTGATTCACAAATAAGTACAGGTCATTCTGTTCTTCGACGGAATCCGCCGGCTCTGCACGACGAAACATCAAGAAGTCTCCCAATGACGGGTCATTCATCACCAAGTCTTGCAAGTATTCGTAGGCTTTTTGGTACATTTCCTTCTCTTCCAAGGAATCCCAACGGTAAGATTCATCGTTGAGACGAGCGTTCAAGAACCCTATAAAAGATGATAGTGACGCTTCTCGCTTAACAGTACGAGTGCCTCTGTCCTTCAAAAATTCGTCGGCAAACTCCTTGAGGGCAGGTTGGTTTAATCGGTGCGAATCTTGTATCAACTGACTTGCAAAGGTTGCAAACTCTTCATCAGTCATCTCTATGAACACATTCATCACGGCGATTGCATCCCTTGCCCCCTCAATCACAGCTTCAACCTCGTTGTACTGCTGTATCTCTTGCCAGAGGGCTTGAGACTCGTCATGCAATTGTTCTACGGTAAAACCGTTCATATCAGCCTCAGCGAGCACTCCCTCCGTATTCAACGTAGCCTGGGCATCTTCCACACGTGCGTTTTCCGCCATCCGCCGGTCTATCTCTGCCTTAATCCGATCACGCTCCCGTGTAAGAGTGTCGATCTCTTCTCGCGTAGATTCCAACTGTCCCTCTGCTTTCTTTCGTATATTAGTTTGTTCTTCCGCATACTGCCGTACTAAATCTTTGAAACCACCAGTTTGTAAAATTTTCTTGAAATCATCTATCTTTACTTTTCCATCTTCCGAGGGATCGCCCCCTGCAGAATACGCATCCAGCAACATTGACAAGAGTTGCAATGCATCAGAGTTCGGCGAGCCACCATCTTTACTGAGCTCATTAGACACCAGTTTCCTCAAGTCTTTCAAAGTGACACCCTCAATATCTTCAAACCCAGGGGTAGAGGCTATAAGACTATCGATCAAATCCTGTACATGCTCCAGTGATAGGCTACCACCCTCAATAACATTTTCAGCTGCGTTTTCGCTAGGTTGCGCATCTTTAAGAAGATCGAGAATATGTGCGAGATTTTCTGGCAACTTATTCGCTCCACCCTCTCCGGCATCGCTAAGCATTTTTTGCAATACTTCTCCAAAGGATACTTTCGTCGGATCAATAGATTCACCTTCTCCTGACCTTACAGATGCATCCGTTCCGTTTTCTTGAGATGCGCCAATACCTTCGAGCAACGTCAGTATGGTTTGCATCAGCTCAACATCTTTGTCAGAAAGTTTCGCACCCTCACTACCGGCTCCACCCACTGTCGCACCAACTTGCTCCACACCACCATCCTTTCTTTGCACAGGCGAGGCTTCCGATACGTTCAAGCTACCTTGCAACAAACGTATCACGTCTTCAACGGTCATTGACTGAAGATCTTCTGCACCGGTTTTTTGGGTGATAATGTTTATGAGCTCAGACACAGGGTCACCGTCTTTCTCATCCGACTCCGCCTTTTCCGCAGCGGGCTTAGCGTTCGTAACGGCCAAAAGTTCAGCCAGCGCTCCTTCGCTTGGAGAACCGGATTCCAGATATTCAAGTATTTTTGTCATCGTATCCTGCAACTGGCCGAGTCGTTGATCGATTCGCTGCAAATCTTCGCGCAACCTTTCAATTTCAGCAAGATTCTTTTCTACCATAGCAGAGAGTGATTCTTTTTGCGATTCACGTGATGCATTCTCCGCAGTGGAAGAAGCTTCTACTGTCGGGATATCTGCTTCTACACGCGGGACATCCACCCTATCAGCAAGCGCATCAACTTTAGGTTGCAAATCTTGCACAGCGTCTTGCGAGATCCGTGCTAACGCCTTCTGATATTTATTATAAACTTCTTTCGGGTCGACACCAGAGGTCTCTCTAACCTCCGTTTCAATAACCCCTCCATCGCCACCCTGTTGTGCCTTCAGATAATCTTTGATTAATTGTTCAGCTACAGGGTGGAGACGTAGATATTCGTTCACTGCATCAGAAAACTCCTTTGGATTCTCGGGATCAAATTCTGGAAACCCAAGAGATTCCAACCCCGCGCGTACATCGGGGTCTGTAGCTGCTGCATCCACAATGTCGCGTATATCTGACAACGACTCAACCCCTTCGCCAGTGCTACCAACTTGACTAGCAGTATTCACATCGTTTTCTGCTGCTTTATTATTTGGCCCGGAGTCAATATGTAACTCTCCCATAATCTCAGTCTCCTGTTCCATTGCTGCAATAATCATCTGCGCCAGTAATGCGGGGCCTGCCTTATCTGGGTCACCTTCGTTGACAACTTCCACAACAGCATTACGCCTGGCACGCATAGGTAGCTCCTCAATACTCACTTTTAACTCTATAACACGATTTCTTAGATCGCGATCATGCACGCCTATTATTTCAAATAGCTCCTCTATACGCTTCACCCTCTCATACGTCGCGTACTCTGTACGCCTAGTGTCCGTCTCCCCTTCCTCGAGATCGTGTATACGATCTTCCAATACGCGTAGGTCATCTGGGTCAATGATATACCCTTTCTGAACGAGCATTTCAAACACCGCCTTTGCGACAGCGTCGACATTAGTTTTTTCTCCCTGTTCAAGGGATTCAGCCCTTTGGTAGCGCGATGAGCCCATCGTCTCCCAGAAGTCTGCATAAGTACCTGAAGCTTTGATTTCTGAAGGTGCGACCTTGCCCGTCTGTCCATCCTTTCGTTCACCCTCTTGAACACCTTCCATATCATCTTCGACTTGCGACAAGTGATACTGCTCAACTTGTGCATACATCTCCATAGCCTTTGCCATAGGTAGAGTTATACTTCGATAGTGTGAAACCCCGCCTTCTTCAGACTCCGCCGTACCGCTGCCACCGGGTACAAGGATGGTGACAACCCCGTTCTCAACATCAACATTAAATGTTGGCTCGGTGATAAGAGCACGGACAAGCTGATCCGCCTCGACAAATCCTCCTACACTACCATCTTTCCCCTGCAACACCATATATTCCTTACCATGCAAGGATAAACCCTCACTTATGGACGAGTACAGCTTAAACGACCCATCGAACCCTTTGGAAGCCAGTTCTTTATAGTCACTGTCCACTTCAACAACAGCCCCTCCACTCTCCACCATCTTCTGTACATTTGCGAAATTACGCTTAGCTTCCTCTACGACATCATTACCGACAAACTCCGTAAGCCCATGGGCATCCCACATCATATCCTCTTGTGCGGCTATTTTTTCGAGGTGACGTTGCTTCGCTCTCTCTTTAGCATTTACATATATACGATTTCTCGCCCTTGCTTCCATCCTCTCATGTCCTTCCTTGACATTTTCGTTCACTTCAGCCTGGTGTGTAGCATAATTGAGTGCTAATTTACGTCCCGCACTCCTATAATCAGCAATCTTTTGAGCAACGACCTCTTCAGCTTGCTCATCCACCATATCAACCAACGTCTTCAATGCCGCCAGTCGCTCATTATCTTCAGGTTCCAATCCGTCAAAATTCACCTCGGATAACTTCTTAACTATCCCTTCCAGATGACGAACGTCATCCGTGCTAACAGCTGCTTTCTCAAACAAGGACGTCTCCTCACCACTTTCAGATGCTTCAGTAGAATACCCCAGGGTCAGTGATACATTTCCACCATCACGGTCAGTGAACTCAATACTTATATCGCTAGAGTCATCGTTTGGTGAAACTTCGATCGTAAGGTCACCGACTTCAATAGTAGAGGCCTCTTTCAGAGAATCCACATGAAGAGCAACACCGTCTTCCCTACTAACCTCAAAACCCTGCAACGCTAACTTTGCGTAAGCTTCCGCAGGCGTAGCCACGTCCACCTGGTCACCGTCATCCTCTTTCGCATGGATTTTCTTAGTTTCTGTGTGAGCACCTTCCCCAGTCACAGCCCCTATCATACCATCTAACACCTTAACCAAATCACCGGCACCATCTTCAGATCCAACCCTATCATCTTTAGCAACTGCTTCACGTGCACCACGCAAGACATCCACTACTTCTTGCAGTTCCGACAAGGCATCCGACTCCACGCGTCCTTTATCCATCACATTCCCACCTTGACCAGCACTCTCCACTTGTTTCCAAGTAGCATTCAGCACTACGGATGGCTTTTCAGCACCGTCAGACATAATTTCAAGGGTAAATGGACCATGCATTCCATCATCGTCATCGAAACCAAACTCACTACGAATAGTGAAAGTGTTTCCCTGTTCACCCTTGACGAGGAGACCGTCACCGCCAGTTATACTTATTATACCTTCAACGTCTACTCCACCATCGAAGTTCACCTCAGCTGACTCAAATTGTTGTACTTTGACAACTTCGGAGTCCAGAGCCCCATCGGAAAAATTTTCAGACATTCCCATCATTTCCATTTTCAATTAGGTTAAAATTTTAAATAAGCTCAAGCCAACTCAACCAACGCGGTGACAGCATCCCATTGTCCATTGGCGGCCATCTCCTCGTTTTTTTTGCATTTTTCAATTTGCTCTTCGATCAGCGCCCGTTTCTCCTTATCCATAGTTTTCAGTAGCAACGATTCATAAGCTAGCCTCTTTGTTTTATAGTGATCCTGTACAAGTGAGGCTTTGACCTGTGCGAGTGAGTCAACAAACAAATCGCTGGCATCTGGAACATGATTGGTAATATCCTTGATGAATATTTTCAACCCCTCGTCATCCAGTTCCGTAACATCCGCATACTTATCGACAACAGCCCTTCGGATTTCAGGTTTCATCTGCCCAGTCAGCTTCAAAAGAAACAGATCAATCGCCAACTTATTCATCCGCTTCAAGAACAGGTCCTTTTCAGTCTGACTCAAGTCTGCAAGACCCAACAAAGTGAATATATCAAGATCAAGTATACGCTTGTTTATAGGCTCTAATAGCTGTAACGACATAAATTGCGAAAACACTAAGCTTAGTTAATCAGTACCAATATACATAAAGTCCCCCCAATTGTCAAACACCCGCCATGCTATACTTAGACCCAATGAAAAGAAAAAGACACAACGCGAGCGGATACCGCGACAAACGCAGAAAACACCGTAAGTCTCGATTTTCCACAGGTAAGACCGACCGCTTCTACACCAAAAAACATATTTTCCTCTCCCGTATGGGTAGTATCCTCAAAGTATCTCCGAAACTGGCCAAGGATTTTTTCTCCCAACGGACTGTTTCGACCATCCGCCTAAATCCGTTGGCCGGGGACACGCAAGAAATCTACCAAAAACTTCGACAAAAAGGGCTGGAGATGCAACGTGTGGAGTGGGCGCCGGATACGTATATAGTGACTAACAAAGACAAAAGTGAGCTCGGCGACATGCCGGAGTACGAAAAGGGCATGTATTACATTCAAAACCTTTCCAGCATGATCCCCCCATTGGTGCTAAACCCGGTTGCCGGTGAAAACATCCTGGATATGTGCGCCGCCCCGGGTAGTAAGACTACACAAATCTGTGCCATCACCTTAAACCGGGCGAATATCGTCGCGTTGGAGAACGATTTCAAGAGAGGAATTCGCATGCAACAGCTTCTTCCCATGTTTCATGCACGCAATGTCAAAGTCCGAATCGTGGACGCCAATGAATATGCCGATGGCAACGCTGAACAATTTGACAAAATCCTGCTTGACGCACCGTGTAGCGGAGAAGGGATGGTTTATATGCAGTCAGAAAATGCATTGCGATACTGGTCCATCAAGAAAGCCAAAGCTCTGTCCAAATTGCAGAAAAAATTGATCGTTTCCGCTTACAAACTACTTAAGCCCGGAGGGACGTTAGTTTATTCCACATGCACATTGGAGCCTATGGAAAACGAAGAGGTCGTCGACCATTTGCTTGAGCGTGAAGCTGAGGCGTATTTGGAAGAAATCGACCTACACAAGACGCCGGAATTCGCAGATTACGCAAGATATATAACTCCGGGTATCACGAAATGGAGCGGGCATACGTATTCCGCGGAGAACAAAAAGGCTATACGGGTAATACCCAGTAAATATACCGAAGGGTTTTTCGTGGCAAAAATACGGAAGCCCGGAGAGTAGGGGCTTCGATTAAAACAAGTATCATATGGATTATCTACTAAACAAGGATAACAAAATCGACATTGACTTCTTTCGTCGAGAAACATTTCTTGTGGCCGAGAAACTGTTGGGGAAGATCCTTGTAACCAACATCAATGGTGACATCGCTGCGGGTAAAATCGTAGAGGTCGAACCTTATATAGCCAGCTGGGACAAAGCCTCACATTCCTATCCTAATAAAGTAACAGGAAGAACCAGAATTCAATTTACTCCGGGAGGTGTACTGTACGTCTACCTGATTTATGGAATACACTATCAATTGTGCATTGTCACAGAGGCTGAAGGTGTCGGGGATGTTGTCCTCATCCGTGCATTGGAACCTGTATATGGTCTGGAAATTATGCGGAAACGAAGGGGCGAAGCCGTGCAGACTGTTAACTTGGCGAATGGCCCGGGTAAACTATGTACAGCACTTGGTATAGATAAGAGCTTTTACGCTGCATCACTGCTCAGCGACAAAGTCTGGCTCGTTAGATCAAGTGACATACCAAGATCAAAGATAATGTGCGCCCCAAGGATAGGTATCGATTACGCTGGCACCTTTGCGCAGAAGCCGTGGAGAATGTATATCAAAGATAACAAGTTTGTCAGCGCACTGTCCGATGAAGCAATCGACTTTATGCAGGCGTGTTCATCATTCGAACCTGGCGAAGACGAGATACCGGAACAGCACAAAATGTTTTGACAACCACAGTAGTATCACACTCACGTTCGTAATAACTACCGATCCGCACTAATGTGAGAATTTCATCAAAAGGCCGTCCGCGGCAAGGGACCAAACCGCCACACACTAACGGTACGAAATTCTACATACGACCTACCGGGCGAGGAGCGGAAACGACGTCGGAAGAGGAAACTTCCACGCCGGCGCCCCGACCCGAGTGGCCGAGCGATGCAATCTACACCGCCTTCATCGACAACTTCAGTCGCCCTTCATCATCTATGGCGATCAACTTCACTTTCACTGTATCCCCCTCCTTGCCGAATTTACTCAAGTCCTTGACATACTCGTCAGCGACTTCGGACACATGCACCAATCCATCAACCCCCGGCCTGATCTCTACGAAAAACCCGAAATCCTTGACGGAGACAATCTTGCCTTCGTAAACATCCCCGACCTTTGGTTCAAAGGCCAGAGGCTTGATCCTGGCAAGCGCAGCTTGAGCGCTCTCTTTGTCAGCGGCATAGATACTTACCAACCCATCGTCGGAGACATCCACCTGCGCGCCGGTTTCCTCAGTAATCTCCTTGATATTTTTGCCTCCAGGCCCGATCAATTCCCCAATCTTCTTGGCAGGAATTTTGATCGATGTAACTTTTGGCGCATAATCCGACACATCTTCTTTCGGTCCCGGCAAAACCTCTTTCATCTTCTCAATAATCTCCAACCTGGCCTTGCGCGACTTCGCCATGGCGTCGCGAAATACCTCAATCGGCAACCCCGCCCTTTTATTATCCATCTGTATGGCAGTCACACCGTTTACCGTACCTGTCACCTTGTAGTCCATTTCCCCGAAGAAATCTTCTACGTCGCGTATATCCACCAGAGTCTGGAATCTGCTCGGATCTTCATCATCCACTATCACACCCAACGCGATACCTGCAACATGATCCTCGATCGGTACACCCGCATCGAGCAAAGCCAATGTGGACCCTACGGTAGATGCCATCGAAGAAGATCCGTTTTGCGACAACACTTCGCTGACCAATATCACGGTATACGGGAATTCCTCCAGAGAAGGTAGTACCGGATACAACGCTTTTTCAGCCAACGCACCGTGCCCGATTTCACGTCTACCCGGGTTGTACCTGTACCTACCGGGCTCACCCAAAGTATACGATGGGGCGGTATAGTAATGGATATAATTGCGCTCGCTATCCTCCGTCATATCATCCACCAGCAAACCTTCTTTGGTACTACCCAACGTGGCTATGGTCAAAGCCTGAGTCAAACCGCGTGAAAAAAGTCCACTTCCATGAGTACGAGGTAAAATGCCGTGCTCAAACCGCAACTCTCTGATTTCTTCAAATCCTCGACCGTCGACTCTGGCTTTTTCCTCCAGGACGATCTTCTTCATCAATTTCTTCGCAACTTTTTCGAAAGCGTCGCTTACTTGCTTTTTTGAATACTTGCCTTCCCATTCCACTGAATAATGGTCTTCGATAAACTTTTCACGATCGGCAAAAAATTGTCCACCATACATCGCCGCTTTGATTTCTTCCGCGAATGTGTTCATCAAGCTATCCAAAAGCTCATCTGGGAAACTAAACGATTTGTACTCTTTTTTTACCACTTCACCGTTTTCCGCTTCGTATGCATCAATGAACGCTTTTTGTTGTTCAATCCACGGTTTCATACTTTCCATCGCTTTTTCAAACCCGTCCAACACAATATCTTCCGATACCTCGTACGCGTTTGCATCCATCATGGTGATCTGGCTTTCATCCCCAGTTATCACCAGATTCATTTCACTTTTGTTTTTGTCCAAATCTCTGTCCACATGAGCATACATATTGAACAATTCACCATCTTTCAGCCCTATACGCATCGCACTCACAGGATCCGTGAAAGGTGCGGATGACAACATCAACGCTACACTGACCGCATTGATACCCAGAAGTACCGGATCATTTTCCGGATCAAAGGACAATACACTGACCACAACCGAAACTTCATCTCTATAATCACTGGGGAACCGCGATCTCACAGAGCGGTCGATCATTCTGGCTTTGAGGATTGCATCATCACTCGGGAATCTATCCCTTTTGACAAACCTGGACCCGGAGATCTTGCCTCCAGCATACATTTTTTCGATGTATTCCACACTTAACGGGAAAAACTCGGCATCATTGGATGCATCACCTATATTCACATTGGCCAATACAACCGTGTCACCCATCTGAGCATATACACCGGCCTGCGACCGTGGCGCAAATTTACCTATGGAAAAAAACGCTTTGCGTCCGTCTATTTCAAATTCATGACGCACTTCTTTATATAATTCTTTAGTCATTTGACTGTCTTTTAATTTATTTTTTGTGTACGTGGGATGATACTAGGAATTGAAACAATATGGAAGGATATTCAACCCCGGGTCCGAAGCCCGGCTTCAAAAAATAGAGAAGAGGAAGGACAAAAACCGCAAATTTACAATTTTTGCAATAAATTTACAGGAATGGCTAGAAGACTAGAGTGACAATGCTTTTGTCAATTTCTTGTAACGTGCCTCATCGGCTTCCTTGAGGTACTGCAACAAACGTCGTCGTCGACCAACCATTTTCAGAAGACCTCTTCTGGAATGATTATCCTTTGGGTGTTCCTTCAAGTGATCCGTCAACTGAGCAATACGTCTGGTAAGGATTGCCACCTGCACCTCGGGTGAACCGGTGTCTCCTTCGGACACGGCAAATTGCTTAATAATTTCAGCTTTTTCTTCTTTTGACAATGACATGTTATCAATCTATCATAATAAATTAGAGAGTGCAATAGCAAACACCCGTAGTTTACGCAGATTGTATCATATTATAGGACAGAGTCAAGCACAAATTGCGCTATGAAAGGACAAACATAACTATACGATTGCGGTAAAATCATCGTATTGGATTGAATACAAGTCGTGCATGACGTCTCTGATTTCGGCACGGACATTGTTTGATGTCAGATTCTCCAATCGGAAACTTGCGAATTCCGAAGTACCCATAGATTCGTATACCTGCGCTAGAAGATCTGCATCGTACGCATCAGGTTCATATGACAAAACATATACATCGGCTGAAGTATTCTTGGAGTCTGCGTCATCGACCACTGTGATCAAGCCGACTTTGTACGTCTGTTTATCAGATTTAAGTTTACGCAAGATCTTCTTGGCAGTTTTCTGATCCAATTCCAGGCCTTGTTCACTCAAAAGTTTTTTACCAAGTTGTATATCAAGTGCGTTGCCGTCGCCACTTACCTCCGTATGAGACGCAACCATTGCCAGCAATTTCAGTTCCAAAGTACCGTGGGATGTTTGTTCCGTCGATTTCGCCTCCATGACGGGTACTGTTTCGGGTGTAGAGCCTTCCGTGGGATTTTCTACAGAGTCAGAACCTGCTTGCGTTTCCTCATCGTCCACGTTTATGGGGCTACTGTCCACCGTATCCTCTGTTGTCGCCGGAGCCTCTGTGGGAGCACACGGTAAAATATCGACGGGATCAACCCCCATCTCGATCGCCATGGTCAGCACCTCGCTGTAGCGTTGCTTATCGGCGCGTATGATGTTCCAATCTATACCGTGGAAAATCTGCTTTGCAAAAACACCATCTTGCACACCGACAGCATTTGCCAAATATAATAGGAATTCCGAATCCGCGGTTTCAGTGTCGGTCAAATATCGAACATCACCAATATCTGTGGATGACTTCCTCAAAGCGACTTTCTTCGAACCGTCACAGAGTTCTTTTGATGCAGTATACAATTCCCCCAATTGATCGTAGTTTTTTAGGTCGACCAAAGCGATAAGGTCGTATTCGCTCGGTAATTCACCAAACTTGACATTGCTGAAGTCAAAATCACCACTCTGCGTGTGAATGTAGTATATCAGTCGATTTCGTTCTTCGTCGTTGTCCCAGGAAACTTTGTCCACATCGGCGTCATTATAGTCTATGGTTATCGTGTATTTATCGCCGGGGATCTTGTTTCGTAAAGTTATATTGGACACTTGTAAGCGATTGGCCAATTCCGGCTTCGGAGCGTTTGGCGATACCAAATGGACGGTTTTGTCGCCAGTTGACAAGATACTATACAATGTCGTCACATAGGTAAAGTTCTCATCGGTGATCAACGGCACGCAAACCAATACTCGATTTGCTTGCGCAAAATGGGCAGCTATATCGTGAAAAGCTGAGCTTCCGGACATAGCGGGTCTTATATAAAGTTATTATACGATTATAACATATCAGGCCTTATATTCTAATTGCGATTGTGGCATTCGAAGTCGGGGTTGGGACCCGGTCTTAAAACTCACTGTTTGAGTGGAAACGCTGTTATGATACGGTTAGTGGGCAAGCTTTCGCCCCGGGCACATACGCTAAACATAGCATATACGGCATATACAAATACCGCGTAATTACAGCTCTACCTGCACATTGGGTGCAGAGAAGACGCTTACCTGGGGACATTTTCTCAAGATACAATAGATAATACGTCAACCAGCTCCGTACGTATGTTTAGGTGCATCGTACTACCTACCGCAGTTACAGTGTGTCGATAAACACCATGACTACAAGGAGTATACAGAGCCTCCGAAATGTGCGCTCCAAAGCGACGGGCATCCATAAACGCCTATACGACAACGAAAGTTGGCAGTCAAATTTCGATTACATTCATATTAAGCACAGGATTTTCTTGGCAGTTATCCCCGTAGTAATAAGGTTTCTTTGTCAAGCCTGGGGTTTAAGCCTGGGGTTCATCCCCGACTTCTATAGCGCCCTGTTGCGATCAAAGTTGGAAATGCGGTCACTTTTTGACTACAAAACAATGGATCAAATCGCCCTCAGCGGCGTCGACAGCAGGCGTCGACAATATGGCCCCAAAGGTCATATCTTTACCGGCCTCCTTGATTTCGTTTTTCGCATGCTTCAACGAGACGATCGTGGCTTCTGTAAGTATTTCATCACCTCGCACCACGTACACCTTCGCTCCCTTTTTAACGATCCCACTGTCTACTCTCCCTCCCAGTACCTGTTTCCCGTCTGACAGAGTGAATATCTGCAGTATAGTTGCGGAACCAAGTTCCTCTTCGATCTCATCAGGTGTGGCCATCATCGCTAATACTTCGAGAATTTCATCCACCACCTTGTAGATGACATGATAATCTTTGATCAAAACCTTCTTGGATTTGGCCATACGTTCCACGCCCGTCTCTTGCTTCACATCAAACGCGATCAACAAAGCTTTGGTCAAACTCGCCGTCTCCACATCGCCCATGGTCACATCACCAACTCCGCTACTTTGTATACGGACTTTCACCCCTTCGACTTCCAAACCATCCACCGCGTTTACCAAAGCTTCCAGACTACCTTGCGACGGGGCTTTCAATACAATATTCAATTCCGAGTCCGGCTCTTCCTCCTCAAACATGGAAGCCAGCAAGTCTTCATCCGAAATATTTGACATATCGTTTGAACTATCATCTTCTCGCGCAAATTCATCTGTCTCCGTCTCCTGTTTCAACAACGCCCCGACCTCTCTGACCAAACGTTTTTTGTTACTCGTGACCACGTACACATCACTCCCCAACGCCCAGGGGTTGGACAGTCCTATAATCCTACCACCGAAGCCGGCGCGCAATTGCTTAAGAGTCTCACCGTCCTCCGAAAGGAAACCTTTGATACGTTCCACGACGACATCTCCGTCTTTCAAGTAAACAACCCAATCGCCCACCGATACCTCTCCGGCGGACACAATCACAGACGATACAAAACCACGTGATTTGTCTTTCACCGTTTCCAAGACAGTCAACTTCGCCTTCACATTATCCGGCAGATCCCCGCGCTCAGGTCCCTCCATCTCATTCAAAAGCAATATGGCCGACAGCAGTTCATCGATACCTTCACCAGTTTTAGCGGACACTTCGACTACGGGTGCATCTCCGCCCATACTCTCCACCACCAAACCGTTGTTTGCCAAGTCACGCTTGATTGCCTCCGTATCAACATCAGGCAAGTCTATCTTCGTGATCACTACGATTGGCTTACTTTTCGATTCGTTGATAATTTTGATCGATTCGACAGTCTGCGGTTTGACACCGTCATTCCCTGCCACTATCAATAAAACTATATTCGCAACCCCGCCACCTCGTATACGCATCAAATCAAACGCTTCGTGCCCGGGAGTGTCGATAAAAGTGATCTCCATAGAATCTTTGGTTTGCACCGTATATACCGCAATCTTCTGTGTAATCCCACCATGTTCGCCGGATTGCACATCACTGCCACGGATTTTATCGAGCAACGTCGTCTTACCGTGATCTACATGCCCCAATATGGTCACGACCGGAATCCTTTGGCCCGAATTGTTTACGTTCTTTTGTTTTTTAGCCATATAAACTTCATACCGGCTTTTCGATCAGTGAAAAGCGTCATATATTTTTTTGGCGGTAACTTTTCCTACTCCCTTCAGTTCCATCAGCTCTTCGATACTCATCGACTTGGCTTTCTCCAGATCCACTCCCATCTTTTGCAGTTTCCTCAACGTGCAATCACTCAGCTCGCTTGCACTTTCTGTTTCACTCGACTCATCGACTTTGTCCACAACTTCATCTCCAGAATCTTCTTCATTCTCGAGTTCTTTCTCCTCGCGAACTATCAATTTACCATCCTCACCCCGACCGACAATATCCAATTTGACCCCTGTCAACTTAAACGCCAAGCGCACATTTTGCCCATCCTTGCCGATCGCAAGGGAGAGTTGATCCTCGGGGACGATCACCTCAGCGGTTTCTCCATCCTCTTTCAGAGAAACGCTTTCCACTTGCGCCGGACTCAATGCTTTCTCGATGAATTCTTCGATATCTTCTCGCCACTCGATGATGTCGATTTTTTCCACCCCAAGTTCACTCATTATATTGGCGATACGGATACCTCTCTGCCCAACACATGCACCTATCGGATCAACACCTTCTTCTGTAGAACGCACAGCTACTTTGCTTCTCGACCCAGCCTCTCGAGCGATTGCCTTGATTTCGATAATCCCGTCGACGACCTCCGGGACTTCCATCCTGAAGAGTCCGCGCAACAGGCCCGCATCAGCCCTCGAGACGATCAAGCCTTGTGACTCATCGATATCCTTCAAGTACAATTTGTATCTTTCGCCGGCCCTGTAAAACTCGTTTGCTATTTGCTCTTCCTTCGGCATATAGGCCAACGCCTTACCAATCTCAAAAACGGCGTTGCCTCCCTGCATCCTTTGCATCATACCGCTTATCACTTCTCCGACCTTGTCTGAGTACTCCGCCATGATCGCCGATTTCTCGGCTTCACGCACGCCGTGCAATATAGTTTGCTTCGCAATCTGCGCCGCTATTCTACTGAAGCCCTCTACCGGCATTTCTATTTCTACGATATCGCCAACACCCAATGTAGGTTGCATTTTTTGAGCCTCTGCAAGAGAGATCTCCGTGGGGTCTGCAGGCTTACCTTCTACTACCGTTTTTTTTGTAAATACCTGATAGTCACCGGAATCTCTGTCCATCTCTACGAAGACTTCGGATTCCACACCATATTCTTTTTGATACGCGGTGGCTATCGCTTGCTCCAAGGCGCGGAAGACTTCCTCGGCTTCTATACCTCGTTCGCTGCTAATTTGGTTGATCGCAGCCGTAAATTCTGAAATCATTGCCATACTATGTGTTCTATAAATTTATTCAAAAAGAAATGAGTCTATAAACTCACCAATATAGGAAATATAAACTTCGCAATGATAACAAATTTCAATACAATTCGCAACAAATCGCCCTATTACCAGACCGCAACGGTCGAAGTCAGACTTGTTGTTGCTTCGTACGCAACCAAGCATCCAATACCAAATTGGAGTTGTGCCATTCCTTGGCGTTTTCCACCCCTATATAGCGGTAATGCCAGCTTTCCGGTGAATAACCGGTGATAGACTCCGCACCTTGTGGGTATGATAGAGCAAAGCCATATTTCCAGGCATTCTGTCGTAGCCAAACTTCAGCAGGTGTATCTGTGAAATCATCAAATTTCCTCTCTATATCTCCTATCACCGTAGAGAAGTCAACCGTCGTACCCAGCTGATGCTGCGAATGCCCCGGCCGTGCGGAGATTTTGTCTGTAGCGTCTACATCACCTCCATTGACATCTAGCCAATGTTGATATGTCGCCTGCTGAGTTGTATAACTCCGATACGCCGATATCACTCGGCCATTCGGACCTTCTGCGGACATATCGTGCAATAACTCCGCCAAGTGTAGCATCACTTCTTCTCTCAATTGAAAGCTATCATTGCTCACATTTATGTTCTTATCCGGGTGAGCGGTATTCCATGAAGCAAAAGTCATCAAACCGCTCGGTACATAATCTGCTGACAACTTATATTTCTTATTTACCAGTACCAATAAATGGTCGCCAGGTAGTACCGTAGGTAATATCTCATCCGGATACTTCCACCAGTTGTCGGATGCTGTTCCTTCGACTACAGTATACTCTATCGTAGAGTTGCAATCTTCGCTGTTTGTAAATTTGACACGGTATTCACCTGGAGATCCGCCGACAACTTTGCAATTTTTCCATACCCAGTCGTATTGCTCTGCCTGTCCATAAGCCCATGAATCTGTGGTCTCCAATTCACATGAGCCTTCCTCAAACACGGGAGATTCACCATCTGGTTTGATACCCACATGCGTATATGGATAATTTGACCCAAAGTGAAACGTGATAGTGCCACCTATAGGTACATCTGCCGGGGGTGCCAAGCCAAAGACCGGCTCTACACAACCTTGACCACCAGCACCACCCCCTTTGTCATCTCCACCTCCACCTGTTGGTGTATGCGCGACTCCATCCGTATCTTGCCATGTATGCGATTTAAACTTACTTGGCAACCATACGGACGACGTATCAGAATCCGCTCCTTTGTAAAAAATAGCTTCACTGTGTTGTAACGTCAAATCTCTATCGGAATACAAGCTCGAGCCCTTATAGACGTAGTTGTCAAAGAGCGACTTCGAATTGTTCCACTCGGAAAGTTTGATTTCATCACTATCGCCCAAGCCTTGTAGAGTGCGAAACTCTTCCACCAACGCATCACCCGTATAATCATCCCCATATCCCATATAGCCAAGTAAATTCCAGCCAGAATACACGGGCTGCCTTGGTGCAGAATCAAACAGACGCCCCCTATACCTCAGGTCAAAATCCGCATATGAGATCAAATACAACGGCTCATCACCTTTGACCAAAAAATCCTCGCCGAATGATTTCACATAAACGGCAGCCCTATTTGTCAAAAACGTCCATTTCTTCAAATTGTTGGAAAACTTGCCGACAGTAGTAATCGGTGCCATCCGCGTGTCAGCTCCCTCCTCGTAAAACGGTGCGTAATGTTGCGCCCCCCAACTAATCAAGGTATCAGCACTACTAAACGAATCCGGTTTGATCGGTAATGACAAAATATTGATACCCGGTTTCACATGTACGTCAGCTACATCACCGGACTTCACCACTTCAAAATCACTCAAATCGGTTATCTGGCGCTCACCAGCATCCATGAGACAATTACCGTTTGCATCATCGAAAACGACAAGCTCGTTTTTCTCATCACCGGGAAAATATGCAACGTACTCTCTTGCCAGTTCGTATTTTTGTGAACTTACTTTATATTCGCCTGGTTCGGGGAAGGTGATACGTATTTGATCATTGCCGGCAGTTTTTCCCTCTTTCAGCTTGGCCGGGATCGGTAAGCGGGTCGGGGGTTTACTTAGCTCGTTCACTGATAGCCTGCAGAAGTCACTTCCTTCCGGAGGTGTATAGTTGTCGTTGGGTGTAGGCTCAGGGTTCACGGGTGACGTTCCTCCACCTCCGCCACCGCCGCCGCCGGATCCGCCTCCGGCATTATCTCCACCCACTGGAGTGTATGCATTGGATCTGACCGAATTGCCTGGCGAACTCGGGATCGTATATCCAAACTCCGGTAAATCCACCAACTCTTGCGGAGTAGAATCAAAGCCG
>JALWDW010000012.1:0-2593 GCA_027036675.1 Candidatus Dojkabacteria bacterium | reverse complement strand
CAAGCCCCGCCGAAAAGATCTGCCGTACTGATGGTTCCGTTGTGCAACAATTGATGATATTTGAAATTCGCATCCGGGTTCGCCCCCACCGAATTGAAAAGCAAGATCGCTTCTATATCGTCATTCGCCTTCATCGCCTGCAATTGAGATTTCAGTATACCCCATGACGGATCATTTGGATCGTTCCATTTCGTCCGCGTCTCCATGAAGTTCCCTGTCTCCACTACAAAAAGTTTTCTGCTAAATCCGGCACTCTCCAACGCATCTTGAAATGTGGACAATTCACCTGCCGGATTGACTTTACCTTGTTCCGGTATGATGTAATCATTTGCGCCCCATGCATACAGATACTCCGGAGCCAGTTCGGCGAAATCACCATTCCCCATCATCATTTGCAAATAAGTTGCCGCTTTGTACGTAGGATGATGCAATATCGGATTCTCACCATCTTCACCTTCGTAGAACACGTCCAAATTTGGGCTGATCAGTTTAATCCCTGCATCCTTGCGGTTATGCGATATCACTTCAAAAGAGTTCCCAAATCGTGTATGTAAAGATCCGGTCTGGCCTTGGTTCGCATATTTTCTGTATTCGTACGCAATGATCGCTTTGTTGTATCCTTTGTATTCTTCGACATTCTGTTTTTCGCTCAAATCTAGCAATGCTTGGATAGTGTCGGCTACAAATTGAGCTTCAACTTCCGCATTCCTATACTCCGTAACATTTGGTTCGTTGTGACCTGCTTGCACATACAACCCATGGGCAGGCAATTTCCCTTCCCGCAACAAGTCAGAATATATTTTGAACAGCGATTTCCCATAATCGGTGCCGTTTTCTGGACAATTACCCATCCCGTAGCATAGGCGAAGGATCATGATAATTCCTCGTTGATTGGCTGTTTGCACCGTGGCCTTGTAGTTTTTGATCTCCGTTAAGTCACTGATAAGTCCCATTCCCCATCGCATTCCGCGCGACTGTGCCGTGTCTAGGTACTCATCAAGTATGGGAAAAGGTAACGCGAAATTTTCCCCATTCTTACAAAATGGGGTGTTCTCCAATGATCTATCGTATGTTATGGTTAAATGCCCGCCTGGTGGATCAATAGGAGGCTCTGCACTGGCGAGCGACTTAGCTTCCAGCCCTATGGGCAATACACGTCGTCCCTCGGTTTTATCACCAGAGTACCCCAAAATGCTACCTTCATCCCCAATCACTATATCCGGGTAGGGTTGCGATATATATGACGGGCTTTGGAAGTCTTGCACCAATTCGCCATCAATAAACACCTGTATATGTTGCAAATGGTTTTTCTCGCCCTCGGTATTGGTGGAGATATAATATATGCCGTCTTCCCCTGTCACACCCACCCTGTCTGTCACAGATCCTTCGCCCAATGACCATATCAACACGACGGCATTTGCTATCGGGCTTCCATCTACATTCACCACCTTCCCGTAAGCTCTACTTACCGTGGGCAAGTTTTCGTATGCCGGAGGCAATTTGATACTCCGCCCGTTTTGAGGAGTTGTATCGCGGGATAGGCCCTTGATACGCAAACGATCGTCCCATCCAAATTCATACAACGTATCAGGTTGCAGTTTGTATACATCGTAAATCGCAAAATATTTATCGTTGTGCACACTGCGCTGACACAATGATTGAACATTATCGTCCTCATCCGGGCAACTTTCGAGTGAATGTCCTTGCACATACAACCGACCTTGTTGAGCGGATGTGCCGTCACGAAACACTGCGACCCTGACACTCTCCGGTGTGACATTGGCGAAAAACATTTCCTCGTAACTGCTTTTGCGCGTACTCGGTCTGTATAGCAGGCCGTATGCGGATATAATCGCTACGAAAAGCAGAAAGATCAGCAGTTTCAGTACGGCTTTGTGTTTGATACCGGTTTTTCCAGGTTTCATATCTCCCATATGATACCACAAACTACGAAGCCGGGCTTCGCCCCCGGGGTTGGGACCCACCTTTTGAGACAAAAGCCTGTCCCATAGGCTGTAGGGTCTGAAATCCGTGATTTCGGGTTAGGTGGCAAAAAGCCCAGATGTTCGGCAGATACCCCTTCCGTGCTATGACAATGGGTTTTGATGGGACCCCTTGGTTGATGCCGGGCGTATGGGAATTGATGGCAATACACTGTTTCGCCAATATCGGACTATCCCAATGACAGAGCCAATGGAGGACCCTTTCGCATACCCGCGGTCACATCCGTGCCCACCCCGACCTGCGGTCACAACTACAGCCCCCACGACCTGTACGCAGCGTGAAAACCTCATTAACTTTTCAGCCGTGAAGCAAGCCTCCCTCGGTGGGGCCAGACCGCAGGGTCGCAAAGGCTCTACCCATGCCACAAGCAAACGCCCTCGGGTAGTAGGCGCCCCACCTAAGGTGAAATTTTCACCTGCGGTCGCAACCACGATTGCAGGCGCAGAGCCACTGCTGGTCCTTCGCACGACCCTACATTCTAATTCCGATCGCTACAAGTCGGGGTTGAACCCCGGACTTAAACCCCAGACTTGACAAAGGAATCTTATCACCATGGGAATAACCGACCAGAAAATCTTGCGGTTAATAT
>JALWDW010000011.1 GCA_027036675.1 Candidatus Dojkabacteria bacterium | reverse complement strand
CCGATCCCACCCCCGTCGTCAAACCCACGCCGACCCGCGGGGCGCGATCCACACTACGTAGCATAGTGCGTATCACCAAGGCGGTATTAACCCTGTTGCTATTGTTGGCGTTCGCTTACGGAGCCATATGGTCGTATGCCAAAGCTTACCCGTGGCTTGAGACGCATAAATTGAATTTCGTACATTTGGAAAATCCGCGTGTCAAACGAACAGGCCCCGTCAAAGAGGAGAAGGGTGAGGAGCAGCACAAACCGGACGTGTCCAAATTACCCGAAGCGACACCGGACCGTGTACCCGCGATAGTGCAACAAAGCCTGGACGGAGTGGTAACCATAGCCGTGGACAGATCAAGTTACCAACCCGGTGTAGGTCTCGTAGAAGGTGACTTCAATATCGGTACCGGGTTCATCGTCGACCCCGGCGGCATCATAGTCACCAACCAGCACGTGGTACGAACTCGAGACACCGAATACAAAGTTATCCTAAACGATGGCACGGAGTACCAAGTCAAAGACATCGCGCGAGATGACGTCAACGATATCGCGATCGTGAAAATAGACGCCAAAGACTTGCACGCACTCAAACTCGGCGATAGCGACGCGTTGTTGCCGGGGCAGGGAGTCATAGCGATGGGTAATCCACTCGGCCAATTTGCCGGGAGCGTCACCACAGGAGTGATCAGCGGGTTGAGAAGGTCCGTGTCTACCGGGTCATCTTTCGGCATGTTTGGCGGTGGTACACTCACTTACGACGGGGTAATCCAGACGGACGCGGCGATCAACCCGGGCAATAGCGGAGGCCCATTGCTGAATTACGACGGTGAAGTGATCGGTATAAACTTCGCCACAACGGCCGGTGCTGACAATATATCTTTTGCATTGCCGATCAACCGTGTCAAAAAGAGGATCAAGGAATACAGGACATTGGGACGATTTACCAAGCCAATGCTGGGCGTGCAGGTACATATGATCACCGCCGGTGAAGCGAAAGTATATGACAACGTGATCGAAGGGGCGTATATACTGAAAGTATTGGATCAAAGTCCCGCGCAAGAGGCCGGACTCAAGCCCAAAGATATTATTCACAAAGTTGACGGGGAGATCGTGGACCGATCGCTTGTCAGCATCATCCAATCTCACGAAGTGGGGGATACTGTCGAATTGGAAGTATGGAGATTTGACGAAAACGACGAGGGGCAAGTGGAGCAAACCAAACGCACCGTATCGGTAACCTTGTCCGACGGCAGTACCCAATTGTAATCCGATCACAAAGAAATCAAAAAGCGAGGTCGGTCGTATATATCCGAATGTATGGTCGGCCTCGTACCAAACACGTTTTCAAATTTTCGCTGGAAGGTTTCGACATTTTGTGAATCAACCTCGTAAAAATGCGATACAGTACAAGTATTTGTACGACTCGCCAGGTAAGCATCGATCTGTCGCCACAAGTCTTCATACAGCTCACAACCGTGTTCACCGCCGATCAGAGCTGAGCGTGGTTCATACAACCTGACCGAACTATCAAGTTTTGTATAGTCATCGGCTCTGATATACGGTAGATTGGCGACCCAGACAATATGCGATTGTGATGATGGAGTGGGGGAGACTGTGATATTGGCCAAGAGGTCGGATTTGATCAGTGAAACATTGATCTTGCGCTTGGTTTCACGATCTGTGTACGTAAAATGATGATTTGTGTTGCCTGTTCGTGCAAAGTCGTGTTCGCTCAAGAGGTCTCCGGCGTTTCTCATGGCGACGGACAACGCCTCAGGACTTTTTTCATACGCAAAAATGTCTATATTCGCCTCGACCGGCATTCGCGACAATGCCACGGCCAGGCTGATACTGATACACCCCGTACCGGTACCCACCTCATGCACCACCACCCCCGACCCGGGTCGCAGATCCTCGCGTATATGAGTACGGAGCAGGTCGACAAGTGACTCCGTCTCGGATCTGGGTATGAGGGTGTCTGGCGTGACCGCAAACCGCAGACCGTGAAATTCCGCATACCCCAAGATATATTCAATAGGCTCGTGACGTTCCAGACGGCGGGCAATATCAGACAATCTCTCCACCCGCTTATTGTCCGGGACCGTCTTCAGGAAATCATATATCAAATTGGCGTATTGTACCGTCAATTCTTGGTCCGTACCTGCATTTACCACAACATCGATAATTTGGGCGTGAGTAATACTATCTTTTTGATGTGTATTCATAATCTCAAGACTTCCGCATATCGGCCACGATAGATGCTTCGATCCCGTCGTGAACTTCTTGCAACAATTCCCGTATATTGCCGTTCATGATATTTTCCAGATCATGCCATGACTTTTTGATCCGATGATCCGTCACTCGACTTTGCGGGTAATTGTAAGTGCGAATTTTTTCACTGCGATCGCCGGTTTTGACCAAGGTCTTGCGTTTGTCGGAATCTGCGGATAATTTTTCGGCTTTTTGCGCTTCGTACAATTTTGCCTGCAATATGAGCATCGCCTTTTTGCGGTTTTCTTGTTGGAATCTAGATTCCTGTGAAAAGGCGGTGATACCGGTCGGTATATGTGTGATCCGTACCGCGGAAGTAGTCTTGTTGACGTGTTGCCCTCCCGCCCCGCTGGCACGCATCGTATCTATGCGCAAATCCTCCGGTTTGATTTCCACCTCAAGTTTCGGCGCCTCCGGCAGGAATATGACCGATGCGGTGGATGTATGTATTCTGCCTTTGGATTCAGTCTGCGGGATTCGTTGGACACGGTGAACTCCGCTCTCGTATTTCAACGTGCCGTAGACACCCTTCCCGTCGATAAAAGCGAGTATCTCTTTGTACCCTCCACTGTCGGCATTGGATACGCTGATAATGGAAAATTGCCACCCCTGTGAGAGCACAAAATTATTGTACATACGAAAAAGATCCCCGGCGAATATGGCAGCTTCTTCTCCACCCGCACCGGCGCGTATTTCCATGACCACCGACCCGGCGTCGTCCGGATCGTACAATTCCCGTTGGATCAGCAGTTTATTGAGTTTGTCTATGGCTGATTCCAAATCGTCGTATAGACGGGACAATTCTTTTTGCGCCAATTCGATCATATCCGCATCTTCGGATTCATCGTCGATCATAAGTTGCGTGTCATGTATATCGGCTATATCGTCCAATATGCGTTTTTGTAAATCAAACTGTGTTTGCGTATGTGCGAGATCTGCCGAAACTTTTGATATATCAACGGATGCGGTGCCGTCGTGAGCATGATTGAGTTGCTCCGTAAGCTTGGTCAATTCCGCTTGCAGGGTAGATGTATCGTAAAGTTGTTGTAATTTGTCCAGTTCCGCTTGGGGGTACTTACTCATATGATCGTGAAAAAGAGTAGAGTATGGTCAAGTCGGCTAAGAAGCCTTGATCTGTGCCAACATATCTTTGAGAGTTGGCGTGGACGAACCTGCAGTACCGGTTATTTGAGCTTTCATCTTCTTGCGTCGAGCCATCTTTTCCCTCTTACTCGTAAATGACTTCTTTGAAGCGACTTTTTGACGTTGCTTATACTTGGAGACCCTGTCGTCGGTGTCCACGATCCTTTGTTCACCGGTATAGAAAGGATGGCATTTATGACAAAGTTCAGTCTCGATATGTTCCTTGACCGAACCGATCTTAAATGTGTTGCCACAAAGACATACTACAGTTGCGTCATCGTTGTATTGCGGGTGTGTGTTCTTTTTCATACGCAGGGATTATAACAGAGTCGCTATAAGTAGGCAAACATTATTTACATATGTTACAATTTCCGTATGAAACTTGCCAAAGGACACCATGTCTCCTCAAATCGAAAAAAACACCCCTTAACATGGAAATTTGGCGTTTTGAGATCAAAGAAATTTCGCTCTTGGGTGCTCAAGATAGGGCTGAGGGTCGTGGTGGCGGTCGCTTTGTTTGTCATCATTGCACCCGTCTGGCCGGCGATCAGGTTTTACTTGTGGGATAAGCTGGGCATAGACCAAAGCGTACCGGTCACACGTGTGGTGCAGGTCGACTTGAAACAGGATAATGGCCGGGGCTTGATAAACATCAACAAAGACGGGGGTGCGGAGAAGTCTCCGGAGTTGCGGGACAATTATCTGGAGATCCCGAAAATAGGTGTACGGATGCCTATCGCTACTGGTCCCGACGAGAGCGCTTTGGATGGAGGGCACGCTTGGTTGCGTCCGGGCAGTGTCAATCCGGGGCAAACGGGGAATCTCATATTGACTGGCCATAGGTTCGCATATTTGTCTGGCGGTAAGACTTTTTATCATCTGGACAAGTTGACCGAGGGGGATGAAATACTGGTCCATTGGAATTCGCAGGTATACAGGTACGTAGTCAAGCGTTCATTTGTTGTGTCGCCGGAACATACGAAAATCGAAGCCCCGAGCGCCACCTCCAAACTTACGTTGTACACATGCACCCCTTTGTGGACAGCCAAAAATCGATTGGTGGTGGTCGCGGAGCCGACATAGTATATAATCGGGGTGTATTAAATTGAATCATCGGAACTATGAAACTTAAAAAAGTCGGTTTTGCTTCACATGTCATTAAATTTGGGGATTTGAATATACTGACCGACCCGTGGGCGGATGCCAAACCGGCGAAACAGAAACCGGATATCGTACTGTGCACCGAATGTTCGGAAGATATACGTGAACAAGCCGAGCAAATCTATCCCGATGCCAGGGTGATCATCAACCCCGGGGAGTATGAAATGCGGGATGTGATCATCCAGAGGCGTTTGCGCACGGATTATTACAAGGTGCATTACAAAGGTGTCAATATCTTGTACGTCGGACTTCTGCCTCACGCTACGGATCCGGAGGTCTTCTCGGACACCGGTGATGTGGACGTGTTGATATTACCGGTAGGAGACAATGAGGTATTCCCAAATTATGAAGTTTTGTCGAAGATTGTCTCCATGGTGGATCCGCAGGTATTGATCCCGATGGCGTACAACGACGGTACCGTCAAGCCGTCGGAGAAGTATGCTTCCGTCAAAGCGCTGGATGAATATATGAAATCGGCCGGTTATCCGATCACCGAGCCCGTCAATACCTACAAGTACAAGAAAGTGACGCAAGAAGATCAGAAACAAATGGAAGTCGTCATTTTGCAAGCGTAAGTAATTAAATTACGATGGGATAGGGGATGCCCAACAAAAGGGTTTTGCCGCACAATCTGGAAGCTGAACGCTCCGTGCTCGGGGCGATGTTGATCGATAAAGATGCCATCGTCAATGTGGCGGGGATTTTGTTGCCGGAACATTTTTACGAGACGAAGCATCAGAAGATCTACGAGGCTGTATTGTCGTTGTTTTCCGATGGTAGACCGGTGGATTTGGTCACTTTGGCCGATGAGTTGAAATCGAAGAAAGCGTTGCGCAGTGTAGGTGGCAACGCGTATCTGTCCGACCTGGCCAGCGGTGTACCCACTTCCGCGCATGCCGAGGAGTATGCTGAGATCATCAGGGAACATGCGGTTCGTCGAGGACTCGTATCGGTCAGCGGTGCCATCACGGAATATGCGTTTGACAAAAGTTTGTCGATCACGGATGTGGTTGACAAATCCGAACAATTACTGTTTTCCGTGGCGCAAAAAGGTGTGCAAGGAGATTTTATCCATATCAAGGAATTGTTGCGGGACGCGTATGAACGCGCGGCCAAAAAGAAGGATGCAAACGAGACTACGGGTATATCGACGGGTTTTGAAGACCTGGATAAGATGTTGGGCGGATTTCAACCGTCGGATTTGATCGTCATAGCGGCTCGTCCGTCCGTAGGTAAGACTTCTCTGGCTCTGGATATGCTAAGACATGCCGGTATGAAGGAGAAAAAGAAGGTGGCCTTTTTCTCCCTGGAGATGGGTACCGAACAGATCATGGATAGGCTGCTGGGTATGGAGTCGGGGATCCCGTTTTGGGAGATACGTACCCGCAATTTGTCAGAGGAGAAATTGGTCAAACTGATGGAAACGATGGGGGAATTGGCTGAATGCGATATTTACGTGCATGACAAACCGGGGCAATCCATCAACGAAGTACGGACACGTTCAAGACGATTGGCGTTGGAGCATGGTGTGGATATCATTTTCATAGACTATATGCAGTTGATGCATGCGCCGGGGTCGGAGAGTCGCACCATCGAGGTCAGTATGATTTCACAAGGGCTCAAAAATATAGCTCGTGAATTGAAGGTGCCTGTGGTGGCCTTGTCACAGTTGTCTCGTGCCATAGAGCAAAGGGGAGGGCAACGTAGACCGCAATTATCGGATTTGAGGGATTCCGGGTCCATAGAGCAAGATGCGGACGTGGTCCTGTTTATCGACCGCGAGGAACAATACAACCCGGACACCGAACGGAAGGGGATAGGGGACCTTTATATTTCCAAACACCGAAACGGCCCGACCGGGCATATCGAATTGGCATGGAGGAAGGAATTGGCAAGTTTCAGGAATCTGATGAAACAAAAATAACTTATTTATTTACGGACGGTGATGATTTGCCCGGTGACGTATCGGGCTGGCTCGGAAAGAAGGAATTTGAAGATAGCCCCGATATCTGCCGGTGTGATGGCGTACTCTTCTGTTGCGTATTCCGGGAAAAATCGTTGATAACTTGGCGTGATGGTATCTCCAGGTGATATGCAATTTGCGGTGATATTTCTGGCTTTCAATTCATCGGCCAGACCTATGATGAAACTTTCCAAGTTTTTCTTGCTCATATAATATGGCAACCAGCCCTGTGCGGAAGAAAATGTCCCAGATATACCGATGATACGAGCGCCGGAAGTCAGTTTTGGTAGTAACTTATGCGTAATCACCGTAAAGCTGCTATATCCGACGTTCATGATGTTTGATAATTCGTCCATCTGGTAATCCTCAAATTTGATATCGCTATACACCTTTTCGCCGTAGTGATAAACGCCTGCCACATGCACCAGAAAATCAATTGAAGAAAGACGCTTATACAGCTTGCCGATTTGTGACGCAACTTGCGATAGATCACCAAGGTCGATGGGGTAGACATTAACTGCGTATCGTTTCAACACAGAAGCATGTTGTGCGCTATGCGGACTGACTATGGCATATACCTCGGTATTGCTTGCCAGTAGCTCTTGCATCAACGCTTCACCTATACCGGATGTGGCACCCGTTATCAGGGCAGTCTTCCTTGGGATATCTGTATTTCTTTGCATAGTATGTAATTTTACAACCGAGTATGGTTTGTGTTAAACTGATGTTCGCATGGCGGACAAAAGTGCAGGCAATACAATCCAAACTATCGATGTGGTAGCGTTTATGCTTGAAACGTTAGGTTTCTCCAATGATGAAGCCAAGCTTTACCAGTATTTGGTGTCGAAAGGAAGGTTGACGAAACTGCAATTGGCCCGACAGACGGGGATTCACCGTTCCAAAGTGTACCGAATGGTCGAAAAGTTGAAGAAACAAGGGCTGGTGGAAGAGGTCGTAGACGCACATACCACGTATGTGACGGTTGCCGACATACAGGTGTTGAAAAACCTTTACGATAATTATATCGCAAGGGCTGATCTTTTGTCGCAAGTCTTTCCTCAAGTGGAAATGCAGATCCTTGGGGCGAGGGAATTGAGCGATCAAACAACAAATGTGCGGTTTTTCCGTGGCAAAGAAGGGATCCGTCAGATGGCGTGGAATGTATTGCGTACCAAAGGTGAATTATTGGGATATTCGCCTCGCCTATATGCCGATATTTTGGGTGAAAAACTTTATCGCGCATGGTCGAAGGAATTCGTGTTGTTGGGGAAACCTTTTAGGGAAATCGTTAATGACAGTTTTTCAAAACATTTGCAAAATTATGCTGGTAACGGGCAAGAAGCTTTCGCGCCAAGCGAGTTGAGGTCGATACCCGCAGAAACTTTGAAAATTAGCTATCAGTTGGATATATATAATGACGTGACTGCGATGTACCAGTGGTACAAGGGCGAAGTGTTTGGTATAGAGGTGCATAATGCCGACATTGCCAATTTTCAGCGACAACAATTTGAAATCCTATGGCAATTGGCAAAGCCGCTGGCTATTACATTTTAAAATAGTTGATAGGTCCCACACTCCGGTGCTATAATCCTCACATGCCGCGGTGGTGGAACTGGCAGACACGTCGGACTCAAAATCCGATGCTCTTTCCGAGCGTGGGGGTTCGATTCCCCCCTGCGGCAGATCCTGAGAAGTAAATTCATTTCTGTTTCAGTATGCCCAGTGATTTTGAGGATAAGGTTTACTCGTTTGTTGAAGGCATCGGTGATTATGATTTTTCTAATCTATTGCGGTTGTTGATAGCGGTGTTGATCGTATTGTGGGTATTTGTGGCGTTTTGGGCGTGGGAAGATGTGAAGGAAAGGACAAACAGCCTCATCATCGCAATCTTCGTAGCTCTGATTGTCTTTGTATTTCCGATTGTCGGTCTGGCGATATACTTGTTGGCGCGACCGAGGTGGACCATAGAAGAAAAATTCTGGATGGATCTTGAACGACGACATTTGCTGTATGAAACCGCCGAATTGGGCGATTGTCACGCGTGTGGTGCGCAATTGAGCGTAGGGTACCAATTTTGTCGCGAATGTGGCGAACCCGTGGCCATGCAATGCAAAGGGTGCGGGGAACAGTTCCCGTTGGACAGCAGGTTTTGCCCGTACTGCGGTTTGGCTGTGACACGGCACGAAATCGCCAATAGCGAAGCTACGAAAACCAAGGTGCGACAGGAATTGACCGAGATGGAAATGAATATAGAACGAACCCAACAACGGGTGGAGGAAACCGAAATGTCCACGTCGACGATACGGCCGAGTATTATCGAACAAATCGGCGCATCCACCATCAGTATCGCCCGTAAGATCTTCTTGCCGTGGTTTAGCCTGTTTGAGGCCATCGGCGACGGGGTGAGAGACGGTATACAATCGGTATTGCAAGCGGGAAAAATGGCGTCCGAAGAGTATATCCGTAGTCAAGAAAGTGAACAAGACGGCGAAGATGCCGGCAAGGAAGGTAAACCCTCTTCCGAAAACGAGCGAGATACTCGCACCCGGGATCAAGAACGAAACAATGGCGACACTTTTGAGCGCGAACGCAATAGATCACGTAAAAAGAGACGCAGAAAAAAGAAAAAACACGGAAAACACCGTAGCGTAGGTACCGATAATAGATAGCCGTATTTGGACGCTGCACGATGGAACATATATTGACTTCATTTCAGAGCGTAAGCCCTTCCGTTATCTACCCCGCTATTGTATTAGCGGCATTATTTGTTTATTGGTTCTATACGTATCGTTTTCATCGCAAGGAAGTGGAATACGATTTCCTGGACCCCGTGATGATAGGTGTCGGAGTAGGGATTTTGTTTGCCAGACTTTCTCATGTGATCATGCACTGGGGCGTGTATTCCTCGGTACCTTTTTGGTGGTCTCCGTACGAAAGATATGGGGATAAAATATATTTGCTCCGGCTGATGCCGTGGAAATTGCTGCAAGTGACGGACGGGGGACTGGTCATGACGGGATTTGTATTTGGTATGGCTACATGGTTCTTCTTGTATCTTTTTTCCAAACCGCGTGAACAGGTATTACGGGTCGTGACCGAACTTGGTGGATTGTACCTGTCTTTGTTGACGTTTTTGTCGTTTTATTACCTGTATACCGAAGCCGGCGTCGTCGGTCGGGTAGAAATCGTCTCCGTGGCAGCTCTGTTGTTTGTGGCTGTCTATCTGGCGGTGATGCGGATATTGCCAAAGTCGTCGATCTCGTATTACACACCCGCATTGTTGTCGGCAATACTGATAATCTTGCAAATGCATACAAATACGGATTCCATATGGGAGAGGGCGATGATGTACGCCGTGATAGCGGTGCTTGGACTGACATTGTTGATTAATATGCCGATCAGCCCGGATGAGAAGAAACCGACCCGCAGAGCAAGAGAGATTTAGCCGATGGATAGTATCGTTCACGAAGACAGCAGATTGGATCGATATGTTCACGATGTGCTGGCGGGTCGTCAAGATATACCGACGGGGTTGTCCCGCACCTTTGTGCAGAGCAATTTGCCCGGTTTTGTATCCGTCGATAGGGGTGGACGTGCTCTGAAAGTTAAGGCGGGATTGCGATTGCGAACCGGAGATTGGGTGCGCATAGATATGGGGAAATTCATGTCTTTGTGGGAGGGCAGAGAACAAGAACGCAAGATGTATACCACGGTCGTGGCGAATAAGTTGGCATTGCGTGGGATTGCGGTTTTGTACGAAAACGACGATTATATGGTATTGGACAAGCCGGCGGGGTTGGTGGTGCATCCGGCTGTGGGGCATGCCACCGACACATTGGCAAATAGAGTGCGTGCATACCTGGAGGACAAAGATGAATACGAACGGGACCTTGATAGGGCGGGCATCGTACACAGGTTGGACAAAGATGTCAGAGGTGTCATGGTACTTGCCAAATCGATGGAAATGTTTGTTCATCTGAAGGCGCAATTTGAGTCCCACCGCGTGGAGAAAATCTATATCGCGCAAGTGTCGGTCGATGAACGGCATTTACGTGAATACGGGTCGGGGTGGCGCGAGGTGCGTGGATATATCGCCAGGGATGTACGGCACAGACAGAGAATGAAATTTGCCGAACACCCGACCAGTAGGGCGGACGAAAGGCTTGCCGTCATGTATATGAAATTGTGGGCGGACAAGACCCTGAAAACGGACGGGCGCATTTCCACATTTGTCGCTGTCAAACTGGAAACGGGCAGGAAGCATCAGATACGGGCAACTCTCAAATATTTGGGTATGCCGATCATCGGTGATACACTGTACCAAGGTCGGGAGTGGGACGGAGTGGGCATCGGATTGCGTTCCGTATACCTCGGCTTCCTGGATTTGCAAGGGAAATTTGTGTCATATGATGTTTTGGGACGATCATGACCCGCAGAAAACGAATAAAACGCAATACCAGGCGTCAAAGCGGGAGAAAATCGAGGCTCTCTTGGCGCCGTATACTACCCGTGTTGGCGGGTGTTTTGTTTGTAGTACTCGCCTATATTATCTCTTTCCCATACGTCGATGCATATATTCACAGACCGCAAGACCTGTCGGAGAATGCGCATTTGGTACGTCCAGATCCTGTGATTTTCAAAACCGTTTTGGCAATTTCCGATGAAGGTGAAGATGTGCGGGATGTGTTTTATGTCTTCGGAAACGACGAGCAAAAAAAATTACTTGTCCTACACCTGGGCGGTACGACTTACCTGCCACTTGGGCGGGATGAAGCGGAGCGATTCAAAGTGGATTCGTTGGCGTTGAACAATATACAGTATTCGGCCGGGGTTTATGACATGAACAAAATCGATGCGTTGGTAGATACGGTGACCGGTGATATCGGGGTGTTCGCTGATTCTTATGTGCAACTCGCACCGGTAGATGGATCGATCTATCCGGGTGCCGACAAATTATCCGTTCCGGACAAATGGGATTTTCTGCGAACACAATTGCAATCACCAGGCCGCAGATATCCGTGGAGTCACGCGCCGGCCGTGAGGGTGGTGGCTACGAATATGGAGTCTGCTCGGTGGCGAAAGCTGCGACGATTGATGGCAAATCACGAGGATATGCAATTGGTGGACTTGTCGAGCGAGCGGTACACGAAGGAAACTTCCGACCTGCTGGGTGAAAACATTTGGGTCTTGTCCACGGATGCTTTGTCCGATCTGATGAGCGGTTATCGAGAATGGTTGATCCCGTCCGATGTATATGGGGAACATGGACACGTGGAGATTTTCAATGCCGGCGGGCATGCGGGACTTGGGGCCGAATACGCATACATCCTGCGAAATTCTTGTTGCGAAGTGGTACGGGTTGGCAATGCCGATGAGCCCGGTCTGAAGGGCGTGAGGATATATGTAGCGGACAGAGAGCGTTTTGGAACTACATTGGATTTTGTCGTGCACCACGTCTTGAGTACCGAAGCTGAGGTGGTGGACGGCAGGCCGGAGTTTCGGACCACGGGTGATATAGTCATAGTGCTCGGAGAATGATATGATGTAATATCATGTTTGAATTTGTACTGCTCACAGTTTCCATATTGGGTGTGGTCTTTTTGGGGCTTACATATTTGTATATGCATACAAATAAAGTCGACGAAGGCTTGGAGACGGTGTCCGGCAAGATGCGTGATAGACTGGTATTGGAGTTTGCTATCCCCAAAGACACGGACTTGGCGCCGGTAAGTGCCGAGGAGTTTTTTGAATCTATCCACGAGATCTTGATAAATTATGCGGGAGCGGGCGAGGGGGTGTCTTTGGAAATTGCATCGAATTACTCGGACGGGATCAAGTTCTATATCGTATTGCCAGGATACTTGCTCAAACTGGTGGAAGCTCAGATATATATGCGTTTCCCCGGGGTACATGTCAAGCTTGTCGATGACTATACATCGAGGATATTGGATATGACTTCCGCTGATGGGGAAAATGCGTCGATTCCGTATATCACTTCCGGCGGTTTGGAATTGGAGTCCGGTCATATATACAGTATCAAGACCTTCCGTGATTTCGAGGTCGACCCTCTGGAAACGCTGGCGGGGGCGATGAGTGACCTGGCGGAGGGTGAAGAGGTGTGGGTGCAGTTCGTGGTTCAACCGGTTGATGATGGATGGAAAGAAGATGTGAATAAATATGCGGAACGACGGGGTAAGCGTAGCTGGTGGAAATCGTTGTTGGGTTTGCGTCATTCCGGAGCTGATGAAACCGAGCCCAGTTCGACCGAGTTTCGCAATATTGAACAGAAGCTACATGGCGCGGGATACGGGGTGACGGTCAGAATCATCGCCAAATCGTATACGCAACCTGAGTCCGAGCAATTGTGGCGTGATGTGAAATCAGCTTTCCAACGATACGGGACGGAATTCAACACCTTCGTGCATGCGGAGCCGGATATTTCGTCGGAGGAGTTTTTCGAAAGATACAGGGAGAGGTATTTGCCGTTGCGTCCGCCGATCATCCTCAATGCAACCGAATTGGCGACATTGTATCATCTGCCGAGTGGTGCCGTACGTGCTTCTTCCATACATTGGGCCAATGTCAAGAAATTGGAACCGCCGGTTAATTTACCTGGTCCCGGAGACGGGCGAGTGAATATCTTCGGTATGACGGATTTTCACAATCGCAAGGAGCCATTTGGTATTAAAGATGATGATTTGAAGCGTCATATGGTGATGCTGGGTAAGGAATCTACCGGCAAATCAGCGATGATGAAGGGGATGTTTATCCAAGATATCCTACGCGGGATGGGTGGTATATACGTAGCTTTGAGGAGAAGAGATATTATCGATCTTCTGGACTATATACCGGAAAACAGGTTGGCTGATGTGGTCTATGTGGATATGTCCGATGACATGTTTCCGGTCGGTTACAATATATTGGATATATGTCGGTACCCGGCTCGGGATGCGTTGATCGACGGGGTGGTCGAGGTATTGGGGGATTACGGGTTACATGTATGGGGGCCACGAATACGTCATATCGTACGGCTGGCTTTGCAATCCGTGCTGTACGATGGGGATGCGACATTGTTTTCTGTGCAACGGATATTGTTGGATCCGCAATATCGTCGGTTTGTAGTGGATAAAATTGACGATCCGGTTCTCAAGAAGTTTTGGGAAGATGAGTTTGTTACCTTGCAAAAGGATCGGGAGATGTTTTGGGTGCAGTTTGCCCCCGTATTGGATTTGATGGATAATCTGAGCACAAACCATGTTGTGCGAAATATCCTCGGACAGACGGATTCAACGTTGGATTTCGCGCGGGCTGTCAGTGACGGGAGGGTAGTTTTGTTCAATCTGGCATACGAACGGACCGGTATGGATAATGCCATCATGTTTGGCAGATTTATCCTGCTACAACTTTTGGCGATCGCGCAGGGGTATACTGATTCTGTAGTCAAGTCTCGACCGGATTTCCATATTTATATTGATGAATTTCCCAGCTTGATGTCCAAAAGGTTGGTGGACGGCTTGTCGGATTTGCGCAAAGCTGATATGGCGTTGATCTTGGCGGGTAAACATCTAAATGCGATGCCGGCTGTGACAAGGAATTCTCTTTTTGAGCGCGTCGGCACGATGCTTGCGCTTACGCTGACACAGACGGATGCTCACTTGGTTGGGGATTATTTTGGGCGGGATGTGGGCGTGGCCGATCTGGCCGGGCAGGACATGCATTCCTTTTATGTGCGTATGAGTATAGATGGTGTGATAACTCAGGCGTTTAGCGGTGTATCTTCGGATTACAAGGGTAGGTTTCACAAGCATGGTCCGGGATCCAAGATTATCGATATGTCGCGAGTCAAGTATACGGTACCAAGGTCGCAGGTTGACAGGCAAATAGAGCGCTGGATCAAGAAAAAGTATTGAGCCCCGGGGTCGCAGCCGGGCGTCGTCTCGCCCGCAGGGCGCCGCAATCACCTGCGGCGAAGGCCGGGGTTGGGGCCGTAGATATTTTCCTGTTTCTTTGTGGAGGACACGTTTACCGCGATGGTTGTAACTGCGGATGAAAATTTAACGAAGTTTTCATCCTACGTGCAGGTTGTTGGTGGACGTGAATGTAACTGCGGATGAAAATTTAATGAAGTTTTCATCCAGCATGCAGCAGGGCGTCGGTGGGTTACGGGTGCGGTTGTAGCCGTGGGCATTATGTCTGGCAGAGAAGCTCAGCTTCCGACGGACGAGCTACCTGCGTAAGTTACGTAGCAGACACCAACGGCTGAGGGCGACGCCTGTGCGAGGGGAGGGGTCATTAGCTTGTGGCAGACGTGTTTGTATGCGGGTCGTCGCCGGGGTTGGGGTGTACAACAGACCCTGTGTATTAACCGTGGCAGTGAGCACGACGTTCTCTGTAGGAGCCACACGATCGGCGTGCGCATCGCCCATCACAAACGGCGGGACAAAGCCAACGAACGCGGGTTGGAGCCCAATTATCGCTCTGACACCGGGAAAGTCAACACCCCGGTGCGGTGGGGCACATCGCCGGCAATGGCGTCATGCAGTCATTTGTCAAGGCTACGCCCAAAGCCTATCGTCACGGTACGAAGGTGGGATATGGTGTGCTCTGAGGAACTCCGGCATACCCGCAAAATCGGATTAAAGGGCAAAAACGGTTGCTAAAAATAGTGACTTTGCTCGTCGTAATAAGTAAACTGAATAGCTTTTTAAATTAAAGAATAAA
>JALWDW010000010.1 GCA_027036675.1 Candidatus Dojkabacteria bacterium | reverse complement strand
CATTCATATTTTTTCATATTGTTGCCGGCCGGACTATTTCTTCACCGAGTTTGTCAATGTGGACGGTATGTATTCACACGGCAGAGAACAAGTGATCAGACGATTGCGTTTCACGCCGAAGGAGCAACCGTTGATAGCTCAGATATGGGGACTGAACCCCAAGAAATTCCTCAAAGCGGCAAACGAATTGGTCGCAATGGGCTTCGCGGGCGTCGATATCAATATGGGTTGTCCGGTGCGTAAGGTCGTGGCGCGCGGTGCATGTAGCGGTTTGATTGGAAATCATGCATTGGCGCGGGAGATCATCCAGGCGACCAAGGAAGGCGTCGGCGGCAATTTGCCTGTAAGTGTGAAAACTCGGATAGGCCTGCATAAACCCGTAACCGCCGAATGGATAGGATTTTTACTGGAACAAGGGCTTCATGCGATCACGATACACGGGAGGATTCAGAAACAAATGTCCAACGGTGATGCGGACTGGGGCGAAATTGCGAAGGCTGTGCGAATACGTGACGAGTATTTTACCCATACCCCTCATGAGGCAGACATTCCATATACCAAGATCATAGGGAACGGTGATGTGGTCTCGTATGCCGACGGGCTTGCGAAAATCGAGAGGTACGGTGTGGACGGTGTCATGGTAGGTCGCGGTATATTTCGCAATCCATGTCTGTTTGATCCGGATAACGATTGGGACGACTGGACACCAGCGCAGAGACTCGAGCTGATGCGTAAGCATGTGCTTTTGTTTATCGATACATGGAAAAATGATGCGGTATACGGTTTGCGGACCGATCGAAGTTCCCTACCCTATCACAAAAACTTTGAGGCTTTGAAAAAATTCTTCAAAATATATATCAATGGATTCGACGGCACCTCGCAGATGCGGGCGGAGGTGATGGCGATGAAAAAGCCGGAGGAAGTGGTCGCTTGGCTGGATGGGGTCTGAGTGGGGAGATACCCTTGTATTAGGTGAACCCACATGTTCGCAACGCCTAATTTTGATCGCGGCAGTCGAAGTTGGGGTTGAACTCAGGTCTTAAGTCCCAAGTTTGATGTGCAAGTATTGCTATTATGCGGATAAGGTGCGGGAAAATGGAATTTACACTGCCATCCAGTAGGCCACTTCGTGATACAATTCCAACAAATAAACAGTCATACTTACAGAAAACACTCCCTCGCCCAATGTCGACTACGACCATCGGACAACAAAAAACTTTGATATACACCTTTTACCGTTGGCAATGCTCGACGTACAAGGCGTTGCGCCAGGCGGAGTTGACGTATAGCAAGCCGTACTACATACGGGGATTATCCGGTGCACGTAGATTGATGGTGCACCTGCGATCGCATGCTTACACCAACGTCATAGGTATCGCCGATTACCGCAAAAATGCTCGAAGGATCCGTATTGAGGGTAAGTTTGTCAATAGGTTTGGCAAAGGTATGATAGACGAAGAGGGAAGCGCAGAGTATCTCCCAATCCGGGAGTTGCCAATACTGGATGACATCACTGACAAACAAGGTAGATTGGTCGAGTCGTACGTCGCTACCTCTTGTTACAATGGTTCATGTAATCGGAGTGCATACCTGATTGCGCAGATGATAGAGGAGGTAAAGTTGCCTACCAAATTGTCGTTTGTCCACATCCCCCGTTCCATACCCGTAGCACAGATCAAGCGGTTGCTGGAGTATTGGGATAGAGAACTGAATTAGACTCACTGCAACCCGCCGATAGTCTTGAACACTTTTTCGGCTGATTTGATGTCGGGACCGGTGTATTGGATGCGGACGGTGAACACGGCTTTGTCAGTTCCGTAAACGGTTTTATTCGGGTCTACGCTTATGCTGGAAATTATGCGGAAATCTGTTGAGTCGTATGATAAGCAGTAGCCAGGTTTGGGTAGCTCATCGACGGAAGAGTATTCGGTTGCAGTATCTTCGTTAATATACAAGCTTAATATACGACTGTCCGGGTCGTTTTTATACGTTTTGACAATTTTCTCCACTGGGACTATATGATCTGCATAACTGTACGAGCCGTCTTGTTCACGTATCCAACCGGCAAAACTGGATCTGTAGTATGTATCGTTGCCAAATACATTGTAGTCGATACCTCGTATAGCCTTGATACATGTACCTGGGCCACCTCCGTCGGCAACATCCGACGAGAGCAAAGTCACTTCGATCTTCCCGTCATCATGCTCACTTGCCAATGTGATGAGTATGTCATCCGGCAAATACTCCTGTTCCGCACTCTTGGGTATAGTCGTCTCGGTCAACGTCCAATCAGTATCCAGGTAGTCAAAAGAAAAATCACCAAGGTGCTCATTGCGATACGTCTTGAGGGCGCACGTGCAGGTCGAATCCGAATCAGGCTCGGAGTCTTCCGAGACAGCAGGAGTCTCGCTCTGCATCGAGTGATTCTCAATTATTACTTTCGGATTAAGTTCATATGTCTTTTGCAGATAAAAATACACACCCGCTCCGCCGACGATAAAAGCAGCGATCAAACCGAGGGTATATAAAGTATCGAACAGGTTTATCCTTTTCACGGGTAATTGTCGTAAACTTATTTGTTTGGTTGGTAATATGTTATCATACACAACAATAAATGTGTATCATTTGCGCGGTATATCCACCGTGAGACTGAATAATTTAAGTATTAACGAAAATGGAAGAACTACGCAAGAAAGCAGAAGAAGTATTGGAAACATATGTGAAAGACCCATATCACCTGACGCATGCCCGCATGGTGGCCAAAGCGATGGAAGCCGTGGCCGAACGTGACGGTAAAGATCCAGATATGTATTACGCGACAGGGTTGGTACATGATATTGACTATGGCGATGATTATGACGTGGCAGATCATACGAAGATTAGCAAACGAGTATTGGAGGAAGCCGGATTCCCGGCAGAAGTGATACATGCCGTGCAATCTCATGCTTGGCAATTGTCCGGAGTGCAACCAGAGACGCATCTTGATTTTGCATTGGTCGCTTGCGATGAGATATCGGGCCTTTTCTACGCATACAAATTGATGCGTCCGGACGGATTCAAAGGCATGAAAGTATCATCCTTTAAGAAAAAGTTCAAAGACAAAGGTTTTGCCGCGAAAGTCGATCGAGATGACATCATGGTTGGGGTCGAAGGGCTCGGTACGGATCTTGGTGAACATATACAGCTGTTGATAGAGGCGTTTTCGGACTTTGAGTAAGTCGTTGCATGTGAAATGCGGAACTCAAAAGGTGGGCGAACTGGGCTTCAGCCCCGTGGTAGTTGCCCGACCGTTGAGTCGCAAGGCTGTGTCTACGATATTGACGAGTGGGAACCGCAATTTCGCGCATATACGCGCGAGGTTGAGTATACGGCATTATCTATACCGCCAGCCCATGACGATCTTTGTGCCACGTACACAGTAACCTCGGACGCCCCGTAGCAATACGCTATACCCTCGGTAGATGATTGTCCCGTGAGCGTATTACACCTTAGTCTCATAAAACGACACTTTCAGATCACGTCCGGGGACTTAGCCCGGAGTCAAACTCCGACTTCGGTTGTTGCGAACGGAAATAGAATTTTCGAGATATCGTATCCGGGGAACTTGTGATATTATCATCACTACGTTGCTTCTTGCCAAGTCAATGGGCGTGGATATCGAAGAAGCGTTGATAAATAAAATGGAAAAAATTAACAAAAGATATGAGTAAATCGGGCTCAAAAACCAAAGCCCCTGCGTTGCACAAGATGAATCTCAAACCAGCATTGAGCGATATGATGAAAACTCATCGGAATCTGCTGATAGCGACAGTGGGTTTATCGGCATTATTTTTGCCTCACGAATTGGCCTTGGTCCAATTTTTGATTGTGGTCGTCGCATTGATATTCGCCTCCTCGGCTCTCGGATTTGCCACTGAGGAATTGTCCGGGTATTATTCTGCGGCAATTAGCGGGTTTCTAAATGCGACATTTGGCAACCTGGCCGAATTGATCATCGGTTTTTTCGTGATTTTGCAAGGGCATACGGAACTTGCCAAAGCCTCGTTGACAGGTTCGATACTGGGAAATTTGCTGATGCTGGTCGGGATGGGGTACCTTGTCGCATCGGTTTCAAAAAAAGAAATAGACTTGCATGAAAAACAAGCCGAAACCACGTCGACGATGCTGTTGCTGTCTGTACTGTTTCTACTTTTCCCGTCTCTTCTTTTCATATTTCATGAAGAGACGTATATACGCCCAATCAGTTTGCTTGTGGCGAGCGGATTATTGCTGATATACATTTTGTATTTACTCTTTTCTTTCAAGACGCACAAAGATTGGTTTGCGCAGGAAGAATCGCATACCCCCACCCTATCGAAGCGTGCGTCCTTTGCGGTGATGATCGCAAGTATCGTACTTTTGGGCGTCCTAAGCGAAAACGTCTCTCATGGCATCGAAGAAGTCGCCAACGTCTTGCATCTGAACGATCTTTTTTTGGGTGCGATATTGCTCGGCTTTGTTGGCAACGTGGCGGAGCATTTGTCTGTAGTGACATTGGCGCGGAAAGGTAAACATCAATTTGTATTACCGGTGGCGATAGGCAGCTCTTTGCAGATTGCCATGTTTGTGGTACCGGTATTGGTGTTTGTGTCGGCACTGACCGGCAACTTTATGGACCTGTCGTTCTTGCCGTTGGAAGTCTTCTCCGTGCTGGCCGCAGTCTTGCTGGCAAATGAGATTGCAAAAGACAAAAAGACAAACTGGTTTGAAGCCATGCAATTGTTGGTGCTCTACGGGATTGTCGCGGTGATGTTCTTTTTCGCCAAGTAAGGGGGAAGGAAATCTATGGGCGGTACTGGAATCGAACCGGTGACCTCTTGCGTGTCGAGCAAGTGCTCTAACCAGCTGAGCTAACCGCCCATGGTGCGAGTATTTTATACTTTTTTCACGACCTTATCAATAAGTCCGTACTTTTTGGCCTCCTGCGCAGTGAAGTACTTATCCCGATCCGAATCCTTTTCTATTTGTTTGACTGATTGTCCAGTGGCGTCGGCTAAAATCGCATTTATCCTTGATCGAAGTTGCAGAATATTTCGTGCGGCAATATCTATATCGCTTGCCTGTCCTTGTGCACCGCCCAATGGTTGATGGATCAAAATCTCCGCATTTGGCAACGCAAACCTCTTACCTTTGGCCCCGGTGGCCAGTATCAAAGCCCCTGCAGACATCGCGCTGCCCACGGCGATTGTACTTACGTCCGGGGCGATATAACGCATAGTATCGACAATAGCCAATCCTGACAAGGCCGAACCTCCATAAGAGTTGATGAACAATTGAATATCCTCGTCCGGATTTTCCTTTTCAAGGAATAACAATTGAGCTATGACCGTATTCGCGGAATCTTGATTGATCTCACCTCCTAAAAAAATGATCCTGTCTTTCAGCAGTCGTGAGTATATATCGTATGCTCTTTCCCCTTGCCTGTCTTTTTCTATGACTGTAGGTATCAACATCATGATTGCGGTTGTGATATCGGTTTATTTCTTTTTATCTTTTTTTGTTTTGTGCTCCTTTGCCTTTTTCTTGCCCGCTGTTGAAGGAGACTTTTTTGATTTGGTTGCCTTTTCCTTGGCCGGTTTGTCTTTATTGGGATCCTCTTTTTCGTTTTCACCCATAACCTCCCGTATCAATGACTCGTACGCTTTCTGCTTCAAAAGGAAACTACGTATGTAGTTTTGCCATTGCGGGGATTCAAATTGTTTACTATCCGCCTGTGGGGAAGCTTTTTTCGCTTTTTCCACCTCGGCATCGATCTCGTCTTGAGAAATCTTGATCCCTCTGGCTTGTGCATATACTTTGAGCAAAGCGTCCCTTTCCAACGCGACATGTGCATCTCGATGCCACATCTCTCTCAACTGCTCGATGGTCCGCCCTTGTCTGCCAAGTACTTCATCCACGGTGGATCCGCTTTTTTGTATATCCTTGCGGAAGGCTTCTTCGCGCATCGCCATCTCGTACTCCACGGCCTCATGTGGTACATGGATACCTGATAATTTGATGGCTTCCTCGATGATGTGACTTTCGTTTTGACGGTCGTATATAATCTGTTTTTGCTCTTTGATCACTTTCTTAAACGCTTTTTTCAAATCGGCGAGAGTTTTGATATTTTTATCAAGACCAAGCAGCTTCACCGCTTTTTTTGCCCATTTGTCATCGACTTTGTCCGTATTCAACTCCGGCGATTGTTTTTTGATATTTTCTATAGTTTGTGCCAATTCGTTTTCCGTGGCTGTCAACTTCGGAGTCTTGACAGTGATCTTTTCAATCGGTCCGAGCTCAAAATCAGGCATCTCCACGACTTCCACAGTGAATGTGATATCGGTCCCGGGTTCCGTCACTCCGTTGAGGTCGGAAAAACGAGGAGGCGCGATCGGTTGGAGCCCTTCCTGCTCAATCGCCCTTTGGACGTAGAAAGGTATCAATCTATTCAGCACATCCATGGACAATGCATCCTTGATGTCTTTTTCCAGTACCTCCCTGGGGACCTTGCCCTTGCGAAAACCGGGCCTTTTGGCGTTTTTCAATTCCTGTTTGAGCGCGGCTTCGTACGATTGATCAAATACGTCACGTTTGATGGTCAGATTGATTACGTGACGTCCGTTTTCGCTTGATTTGACTTGGTAACTGCGGTCGTCTTTAGTTTTGTTGATAGACATGATAAATATTTTGAAAATATGATTAATTTCGAACGTGAGTATTATAGCAGACTTAGACGCTTGATCCTATTTTGTCCATCTTCGCGATGATCACGAGGCGTTCTTTGGATGTCCAAAGCGGGTGGCAAGTGATCAACGTGAGTCTATAGTCGTCGGTATCGGCCAGCACGCTACGGTCGTATTTATTGACGACCTTCGTATCCACTACGATATAGGAAGTATCCCCCAGGTCCTGATGAAGGATGATTCGATCACCGACCTTGACTTTGTCCAGATTGAAAAAAGTATCTGTCGCCGGGGGTAATTTATCAAAACGATGGCCGATAATCACCGTATTTCCCTTGGTTCCGGGTGGTACGGACAAGGGGAAATGCCAGAAACCCTTGCTCATGGCGGTCGAATCGTCTCCTTGTACTACAGGACCGTCGATCCCGACCGACTTGATGCTGAGTGTGGTGTCATGCGCGACCATATCGTATTCCGGTGTACCTCGGTTTTGTGATTGCGCCAGTTGTTCGCGGGATATTTCCTCAATCCCTAAAACTTGCGCCGTCTCCTCGATGCCTGTCGGTGTGTTGTAAGGCAATACGGTAAGCGCAAACTTTTGAATATGCTCTGCGACGACGTTTTCCGGATGTGTATAACCGGCGATATTTATCTTCCATTGGACAAGATCCATCCCTTTTGATGTGAAGAGTATTGAGGACAGGAAGGTGATGAATGATGCGATCAACAGTGAAGAGATGGCGACTCTCATCAGCCTTCGTGATTGCCTTCGTTTGGTTGTGTACTTTCTATGAGTTGACGGCATGGCTCGGTATAGCAGTTTTGTTATACAATGGCGATTGGTTCCTCGGTTTGTTATCCGATACCATTATTATACCATTTTGTAAGGTTCGAAGCGAGCCGGCATACGTACCTTGCGTTTGTCGTGCTAATCTTATATAATACGGAAAACTAAGCTGTCCTACGCAATTAAGTTTTTATCTAAAGTGAAATGTCAAATAAAAAATCGAAGCAAAAGATGGCGGAGAAGCTGAATACGCCTGCGGTTGAAGAGAGAGACACGTTGTTGGCGAAGGTTGTGGGTATGGGACTTGTGGTGTTGGGGCTATTGTTTATTTTGTTTGCCCTGGCGGTGATTCTGCTTTCCAAGAGAGCCCCCGTACTGGATGACAATATCGCTTCACCCACATTTACTCAATCATCGGCATCCATCAATAGTGATACGTACACTGTGCAAGGCCATGCGTTGCCCGACTCTGACGTGATCATGTATGTGGATGGCAAGGAGAAGGTGGATTATGTGCATACTGACAAAGACGGTAATTTCTCTGTGGAGATTTCACCGCTCGAAGAGGGTGAGCATAAAATAGAAGTGGCGCAACTGCGAGGGTTCCCCAAGAGGAAGCGTAGTCCGAAGAGTGTGGCTATGGCTGTCACCGTGGACAAGACTGCGCCCGCCGATGTCGCGGATCTGGAGTTTGACCCTGTTTCAACGGACGGGACGTTTCGCATCAATGGTGTGGCCGAGCCGTATGCAATGGTTCAATTGCGCGATACGGATGGCAACACGGTCGCTCAGACCAAAGCCGATCAAAACGGTTTCTTCCTGATCAGCGGGGTGAAGCTGAATGCGGCCGAGTCTTCATACAGACTGGCTTTGCTCGACGGCGCCGGCAATGAGACCGTATCCGTACGAGAAATAGATGTAAATTACCCGGGTTACGAAGACCGGACCGTAGCCCAAAATGACTCACAGGAAGGTGCGGAGGACACTGGAGCTTCGACGATGGCAAGTGCGGACGATACCGAAACACAGGCTTTGCCGGAGTCCGCAGGTAGTTTGACCGAAGCTATGGATACAATTCGTCAAAACAATATGCTGGCTACGATCACATTGCTTGGATTGGCGGTATTCACGATCAACTCGGGCGTGGTGGTCCTTAAGTTGAAGCAAAATCGTTAATGTCTCCGGCGTGCTCCCCCGTCCGGTAGGTCGATTGAGGATGTGGTAGTTCCCAAATCGTCGGGACCGCCCTGGCGGGAATTGCCCAGCAAAGGTGGTGTGCCGACCCGCGGGATGTATGCATGTTGTGCCCGCGGTTACGTCATGAAGTGAGCGGAGCGAAAAATCCCATTTGACATGGGGGCTGGCCATCCACCCCGACCGAAAGGATTGCGACAAACGAAGTCTGCATAGCCGTCACCCCGACCGGTAGGTCGCGTGAGAGGCTTCGTTGAAAATTTCACACTGCGTGTGAATCCGCAGAGGCACATGCGACCGCAGTCGGGGCTACGACCGCGGATTAAAATTTAGAGCTTTTTTCAGAAATGTATAAATCATCCGGGAATACCCTGCCGTTGCAATTTTTCCTTGAACTCACCAATATACGTGACTATACCGAACTCGCTGTACAATGTGGCCGGTGATAGGAGTCTTTCATCAAATTCATGAACCGTCGAAGGTGTCTTCATAGTGCGGACCATGAGGTGCAGTTTATCCCCGATCATACCGGACAATATAGCTCCGGACTTTACCAGCGACCGAACATCTTGCAACGAAAAGAACGAGTAAAAAACGCTTCCGTCTTCGCGCGGATGTGGTGGGTGCGTATGCATATTGAACAAGTACTGTATTTGTACTTGTTTGGGGATCCTTTTGTAATAAAGCCTTTTTTTGGAATACAGTTTATTATCGACATACAATTTCCTGTCAAAATAGTCCGGTCTGCTTGTCTTATCGTATTTGATGGAAATATTGCTTTTGGGTGTTACTTGTTTTGTCGTACCTTTGATGACGGAGGATACGATGATTTCACCGTCTACAAGCCAGAGGGTGATGGCTCTCTCATGTCGATCAGACCTTGTGGCCTTGAAGAGTTTGATAAATTCGGTATGTACCCGCGGTGAGAACGAAATTTTCTCCGGCAATTCGTACGTATACGGAAACCGCCCAGCCTTTTTCCACGATTCGATACTTCTGTAGAGCTTGAAGAAGCTGTATGTGCTTGTATCAGAGCTGAATAAATTTTTTATAAAACCGAACATTTTGGGCAGTCTGTCTTTGTAATATCTGTAATACGGTTCTCTCTAATCTTTGATTTGCAGTTTGATACTGTTTGCGTTGTCCAATACTTCGGATTTGAGGTCGTATTTGACAGCCTGTTCTCTCTCCCATCGGTCCAAGCCATCTTGAAGCATGTACATGAGAACTTGTGTCATATCGACCCCACTTGCCTTCCATAGGTGGTGGTAAAGCGTCCCCGGCAATGTATTGATTTCAACGGCAAACAGGTCGTTTGTTTGCGTATCCAGGAGGTAATCCACTCGCAATGTCCCGTTACCACGAAGCTTTTTGAAAATTTCCAGACTATAGTTGCGGATTTGTTCCGCTACCGCATCAGGTACCTTGGCGGGGATGATGAGGTTTTTGGGCGCTTGTCCTGTCTGTGCTCCTCCGTCTTCTATATACTTGCCTTCGAAATCGAAGAATTCGTTTTCAAACTTCGCCTCTTGGATCACCGAAGTGACGATCTCCTTGCCGTCGCTTAGGACCGCGCAAGTAAGATCGGCCACGTTTGGTACGGCTTCTTCCACGACAACTGTATTGTCATAATAGAAACCCAGTCGTACCGCTTTGTCCAGGTCATCGGGTTGGTTGACTTTGGAGATCCCTATCGAAGATCCCGCCCTGGCGGGCTTGATGAAGAGGGGAAATCGCAGTTTCCGTCTATGTATCAATTCTTGTACAAGGTTTTCGTCATCGGCCCATTCGTTGCGACGGACTACGATATACTTCGATGTTGGTATTTTGTTGGCTGTCAGAAACTCTTTGGTGACGCTTTTATCTATCCCTACGGCGGAAGCGTATATCCCGCAGCCTGTGTACGGTACGTTGAGAAATTCATACAGTCCCTGGACAGACCCGTCTTCACCATGCAGCCCGTGAAATGTGGGAAATGCCACATCTACGGTGTATGTCTTTTTTCCAACTAAACCTTGTTTTACAAGGGTAATCTTTCCGTTGCTTTCGGGTAATGACAAAAGTACCGGTTGGATCTTCTCCAATGCGTGTTCGTATTGTCCTTTGAAGAATTTTAATTTACCAAGTTTCGCATCCACATACCATTTACCTTCCCTTGATACATATACCGGCAATACATTCACACCGTTTTTTTCCAACTGCGATATTACGAATTGACCAGTCAATATGGATATGTCGTGTTCGGCCGATTGTCCTCCAAAAAACACGCCGACTGTTTTCCCGTACAATAGATGTTGCATGATTAAGTATAGTTTTGAGTTATATCATTTTGAAACAATATAGTATCTCCGTTTTGCAGGATTTTGGCAAGATCTTTGTGCGCATCTATGGTGGTATCAAATAAGATGAAAGCAAATTGATCCTCCCCCACCCCGCGGGCGTCTCCGACCCGTATTGCATTGACCCCATGCTCTTCCAGTGTGCGAGCGATGATCCGACTGCCGGCAGTATAGATAAGGAGTAAGAGATTTACCGTGTCCATATATTTTCTCGCCAAATTGCGGTGCAAACGAGTGGCCGTATCTGCGTCCAATTCGACAATACCCGGTGTCAATACGACTTTGCGTCCTTTGGCTGACTGTAGGACCTCAAGACCGGCTAGGAACCCGGCATAATTGCCATTGTAACTGTCATCGATGATCGTCCTGTCCAGCTTCTCGTTTTTGATGACCTCAAGTCTGTGCTTGACAGGTTGCAATTTGCCTATCCCCTCTGCGATTTGTTTGGTTGACAATCCCATACGGCTTGCCAGTACGGCTACCGGAGCAAGCAATTCTGCCAAGTAGGGCGCTATGAGAGACGTTTTTACCGTGTGCCCGGCGTATTCAAATTGTTGCCCTGTGAAATCGGGCAAGTACCGTCGCTTCGTAAACAAATCATCCGCGCATACCTCTTCGTGCACGATATTGTGATCCAAATATTCCCCGACCGCATCATGCAGAGTTTGGTTGCATTGGTTGAAGACAGCCAATTTACTTGTGGAATTGGCCAGTTCAAATTTTGCGCGAGTAAGCGACTCCATGGAACCGAATCGATCCAGGTGATTTTCACCGATGCTTGTTGTGATGGAATAATCGGGTGGTGCCAATTTACAAATCCGTCGGATCTCACCTTCTTTGTATGCTCCCGCTTCAAGTATCAGGACCTCCGTTTCCTTCAATCTGCTGTAGTTTTTTCTCACCTCGCGAGCAATGCCGATATCCGTGTTGGTATTGCCGGGGAACGACAGTACTTTGTACTTTTGCGACAGTATGGACTCGCAAATATTCTTGGTGGTGGTCTTGCCAAAACTCCCGGTGATGCCGACGATGATAAGGCCATCACGTTTGAGCGAAGCAATCAACCCCTGGGCTGCGCTGATTTCCTTGTTCTTTTGATAGCGCACCAGAGGTGTCAGCAAAATGTCTGATATGATCATCAGCAATGGAGTCAACGCCATAGACGCCCCCACAAGTACGAGCGTAGAAAAGATCCGGATATGGAAGTTGGTCGTAAGATTGAGTACGCCATACAATACCAATATTATCAGGGATATTTGCAGTGAGGCGGCACCGATCATCGTCAATACGAGTCGTAGTGTCATACGAGGTCTTTTATCTGCCGGGTTGGGGCGGTAGCGTAGCCAACTTTTGTGCGTATAAGCGTATCTGACGAAACGTCTACGGTCGTAATCCTCCAATTGTAATATATGTGCGAGTGCTTGAATATACATGTTCAATGGCCGATTTCCTTATCAATATCGCATATCGTGGCAAAGACTTCCGAAAATCTATCAGATCCGTCACCTATATATGGGAAATGCCCTGCGCCTTCGATAGGATATATATCGATGCTCAATTTGCTTGCTACAGCCTCGGCATCGGCGAATGGGGCTTGATCATCCGCTGTTCCCCAAATCATGGAAATATCGTATTGAGATAATGTGTCAATATATCCGGATAAATCTTCCGATACGATTTTCTTGAATGTCTCTTGCAGGTTCTCGTCTTGCAGTTGCTTGTAATCATCCACGCCAAGCACTTGATAGGCGGTTTGTCGAATACGATTGGCGGTCTTGGTTGGGGCTAATTTCAGGAGCGACTTCGCTTGGCTTGCGACAAAGATCTTTAACTTGGTCATGGTGGATAGATTTCTGAAGAATGGTACGCCTATCAGGATGATTTTAGCTATCCGAGGGTCCGTGCGTCGCAATTCGTGCAAGTATCGCAACAGGACTCGTCCTCCAAAAGAGTGAGCAATGACGACAAGTTGTGCATCACCCGACAGAATTTCGCGCAGAAATCGTTCGAGTACCTTGGCGTAATCCGCCAAACTCCACGGCCGACGCAAATGAGAGCTATGTCCGAAGCCCGGGAAGTCGAGAGCTATATAATCCGCCAGATTTAAGCCTGTGAATACTTGCAGGAAATTGGTCCCCTCCCCCGCCCAACCATGCAAAAACAAGTAAACCAGCTTTTGGGAGGGAAACGAATCATTGGTGATATACGAGATTCTGCAGTCATCTATGATCAATTCTTGTCGTCGCACTGTTTGTATGAATGATATGGAGATTAACTTTATGGATTTTAACACATATTTATAGTATTATGATGCTGTGAAACTCGAAAAATTTTCCGACAAAGTGTTTTTCAGGCTACCCGAAATCATGATCGGTATTATTGTCTTGATCACGGTTGTCGGGTTTACTTCTCCTCTGGCTTTTCGACTTGGCTACTACCAATACGGGAAGAACGTGCAAAAAGTTTACAGGCTTTTTTGCCATCAAATGATCGACAGGTCGGTATTGCTTTTTGGCAAAGAAAAGTTTGCCGGTTTTTATTCCTTGGATGAATTGAGGTCAAAAGGCGTGATACCGGAAAAGAATCCTATTTACCTTCGCGATGAGGATGCACGCAAGTATTACCGATACCCGTATTTTGGCAACGCCGAAGTCGGGTATAAATATCCGGTCTGTATCAGGGATTTATCGATGTATTTGGGTATGATATTTTCCGTCGTTCCCTATCTATGGTACGAACGGCGCAAACAAAGACTCGCCGAGGCATCGGGCGAGAGTTACGAGCCGAGTAAATTGCCTGGTAAATTGCTCCTGCTTTTGGCATTACCGATGATCGTAGATGGTGTTTTCCAATCCGTGCATGAAGCGTGGTTCCATTTCTCGTGGGTCCCCTACTCTTACGTGACCAATATCCCGAAGCGAATTGTGACCGGTGCTTTGTTTGGGGTGGGCTTCGGACTCTTCGTATACTCAGAATTGCTCAAGAATATTTATATAAGCTTTGCCAATGAAAGAGATAAAGGCGATTAAACAAAGAAACAAGGTTTCATTGAGCGACGTGGCGGACGCAGGAGATCGAGTATCACCCGGCAGTACACATGATCGCACGTACCACGACCGTGTAAGAATCAAGGATACGTCGCGGGGCTCTGATGGATCTGAATTGCATAATATCTCGCATATTCATCGTACCTATTCGATCGATATTCCGATGAAGACGTTGCTAAAACTTGCGTTGGCCGGACTCGGGATATATATCGCTTTTCGATTGATGTCGGTATTTGTCGTGCTTTTTTTTGCATATATACTGACTTCCGCCGTTTTGCCGATCGTTTCATGGTTTAGAAATTTCGTGCCAAAAGTTTTGGCTATATTGTTGGCCTATGCTGTAGTCTTGGGCAGCATAGGGGTCTTTGTTTTCGTGATAGTCACTCCGTTGACGCATGAGTTTGGTTCGTTGCCCGCAGAATCGACTACATATGTGGACAATATGACAAAAAACCTGGCAAGACTTGCCGCACACGTCCCGTTGGTACAAAAATCTGCAGATCAGATCGCCCCTATCGCGCGGGATTATATGGATGATATTTTGAGCCATCCTGGCGGTAAACTCCTGGCCAGTCCGGGCGTACGAAATTTTCTCGGCAAGATCAATTCCGTATTGGGCAACCTGATCACGTCGGCTTTGTTTGCTTTTGTCTTGTCGATATACATGGTCTGGGATCACGATGCCTTCTTGGACGCCTTTCTGTTGAAAACTTTTGACAAACGCAGGCGCAAACTGATCAAGACTTTGGTGGTCAGAGTTGAACGTAAACTTGGGTATTGGCTTTTGGGACAGACTTTCCTTAGTATAATCATAGGGGGAATGACATGGGGGCTTTTGACGTTACTTGGGATCCCGTTTGCACTGCCATTGGCGATCGTTGCCGGGTTGTTGGAGACCGTACCGAATATCGGCCCGATACTGTCTGCGATCCCGTCAATCCTGGTAGCGTTTGCGACGAAGGATCCAAATTATGTCTTGTGGGTTACTCTCGGCTATATATTTATCCAGCAATTGGAAAACAATCTCATCGTACCGAGAGTGATGGGAACTGCCGTCGGTGTGAAACCGACCATAGTGATATTGGCAATATATATCGGCTTTCAATTGTTTGGTGTGGTCGGCGCGATACTCGCGGTACCAACCGTAGCCCTGATAGATATTTTCTGGGATTTCCGGATGGACTTGCAGAAACTTGCGGTGACTCGCTGAACAATTTATGGTATATTGATAGGGAGCTTAAAGTATGAGTTCATATAAATTCAAACATGCGTCATATGTTCAACAGAACAGCAAAATTTGACGAACG
>JALWDW010000009.1 GCA_027036675.1 Candidatus Dojkabacteria bacterium | reverse complement strand
GTAGTTAACACAGAGGAATAAACAATGGTACAACGAGCAACGACTTTGGTCGTAGCCGACAATTCGGGGGCTAAGAAAGTGAGGATCATCGGGATTCCTGGTTTTTCCCATCGTAGGTTTGCCAGCGTGGGTGATATCGTGACGGTGTCGGTCTTGTCGGCAATCCCGCGAGCAAATGTCAAGAAGCATGACAAAGCGAAGGCTGTGATTGTACGCACCACCAAAGAGGTAAGACGTAAAGGTGGTTCGTATATAAGGTTTTCCGACAATGCTTGTGTATTGATTGACGCTAAGAAAGCGCCGAGAGGCACTCGTATTTTCGGCCCGGTGGCTCGTGAACTTAAGACAAGGGGTTTTCAAAAAATAGTTTCGTTGGCACCTGAAGTATTATGAAGATCAGATTGAATGACACAGTCAAAGTTTTATACGGTAAGGATGCTGGTAAGCGAGGGAGGGTTGTCAAGGTCTACCCAGAAAAGCGTATGGTGGTAGTGGAGGGTGTGAACATGTACAAAAGACACGTCAAAGGTGATGGTAGAGGACGACAGTCAGAGATAGTCTCTTTGCTTAAACCGATGCCGGTATCCAAAGTGCAATTGATAGACCCGGCGACCGGAATGCCGACCAGGGTTCGATTTGAAGTAATAGATGGTGTCAAAACTCGTGTGTCTGTGAAGACCGGTAAACCCTTGGGTGTAGAGAAGGCGGCTGAAACCGACAAAAACGAAACTGGTGGAGAGGGTGTAAAAGATGACAAGAAATCAGCACCTAAGAAAAGTAAAGTTGCAAAAGATAAGAAAGACAAGAAGTAACGATGAATACATACCAGGCGCAATACAAAAAAGAAATACGTGACCAATTGGCGAAAGAGTTGGGCGTGGAGAATATAATGCAGGTCCCGAATCTGGAGAAGATTGTCGTCAATATGGGTATGGGTGAAGCGGTTGGTAACTCGAGCGTGATTGATGAAGCTGTTGAAATCTTGACTTTGATCACCGGACAGAAGCCTGTGATCAACAAAGCTAAGGCGTCTATAGCGACATTTAAGCTTCGAGAAGGCATGCCGGTTGGCGTAAGTGTTACTCTGCGAGGTAAACGAATGTGGGACTTCTTTGAAAAGCTCGTGAAAGTTGTGTTCCCAAGGGTTAAAGACTTCAGGGGAGTGTCCGCTAAGGCTTTTGACAAGCAAGGTAATTACTCCGTAGGGTTCGATGATCACACTGTATTTCCTGAGATTGACCGTAATAAAGTAGCGAAGATAAGGGGGTTGCAAGTGACTTTGGTGACTACGACGGATAACGACGAATATGCCAAGGCACTTTTATCTAAATTTGAATTTCCATTCAAGAAAGATGGCGAAAGCAAGTAAAGTTGCACAAGCGAAAAGGTATAAAAGAAGTGCAAAACATACGACGAAGGTGTATAATCGTTGTCATTTGTGCGGAAGGCCCAGAGGGTATATGCGAAAATTTGATATGTGCAGAATTTGTTTCCGGAAATTGGCGCACAAAGGCCGATTGCCGGGTGTAGTTAAATCAAGCTGGTAGAGAAATGGCTGTGAACGACGTAGTATCAGACACATTGGCAAGAATGCAAAACGCGGTGGCGCGTGGTCATGAGACATGTACAGTGTTGCAAAATAAGGTTGTCCGTGCTTTGTTGGAAGTGTTGGAACGAGAAAGATTCATAGCAGGGTTTGAAGAAATGGACGAAGGTTTTGTCGTGACATTTGTAAAGGATGATGAAGCTCCAACCGTTTTCCGTAGGGTAAGCAAACCGGGGCAACGTATTTATGTGAAAAATACTGAGCTGGTGCCGGTGATGAACGGGCGCGGTATAGGTGTTGTCAGTACCTCGGAAGGGGTGATGACTTCCGCTCAAGCCAAGAGCAAAGGCCTGGGCGGTGAATATATTTGTCAAATATGGTAACGATTATGTCTAGGGTAGGTTTAAATCCAATACAATTGAGCGACAAAGTGAAGGTTCAACTCGATGGCCAACGTTTGACTGCTGAGGGGCCTTTGGGTACTCAAGAAGTGCTTTTGCCTGAAGGGATTACCGTTGAAATCGACAATGGAGTGATCCTCGTCAAGCGTGAAGATGATTCGAAGGAGTTGAAATCCTTGCATGGGACGTTTCGAGCATTGATTGCAAACGCAGTTCATGGTGTGGAGCATGGCTTCCAAAGAGAATTACAATTGGTGGGAGTCGGTTACAGGGTGAAGAAAGAAGGGAATGACTTGTCCTTCACTTTGGGATATAATCATCCGGTACCTTTGAAGGTTAGAGAAGGTGTGGAGTTTGAAGTTCCCGATGAGACTACAATTATAGTCAAGGGTATCAACAAAGAGGTGGTAAACAATATGGCCGCCGTTATCAGGGAAATGAAAAAGCCGGAACCTTACAAGGGGAAAGGTATCAGATACAAGGATGAGTATGTACGAAGGAAGACACCTAAAGTAGCAGTCGCATCATAATTGTATAAACCATGAAAAGTAAAACCAAAATTAAACAACTGAAAAGAGAGCGCAGGAAAGTTGCTATACGGCAACGCGTACACGGTTCTGCTGAAAAACCGCGGGTATTTGTTCATAGGACAAATAAGTACTTGTATGTCGGTGCTGCGAATGATGATAATCATGAAGTGTTGTGTTCCGTCTTTGACAAGAAGGGTGTGAAAAATGCGAAAAAGTTGGGAGAAAGATTCGGTAAGCTGTTGTCGAAGAAGGACGTGAAATCAGTCGTATTTGACCGATCGGGTTATAAGTATCATGGACAAGTGAAAGCTTTGGCGGATGCGATCAGGGAAAGTGGTATAAATTTCTAAACATAGTTTAATATGAATCGAAATACAGAATCAAAAAGACAACGCAAGGAGTATGATTCCAGGGCTGTGGATATCCGTCGTGTGATGAAAACGATATCTCAAGGGAATCGGTTGAGGTTTAGGACCGTCGTGGTGGTAGGTGATCGCAAGGGGGCCGTAGGAGTCGGGCTGGGAAGAGGTGCCGACACTAGAATGGCGGTAGATAAAGGGTACAATTCCGCCGTAAAGAAGTTGTACAAAGTGCAGCTGGCGGGAGATACCATACCGCATGAAGTTGTATATAAATATAGAGGCGCCAAAGTATTGTTGAGACCTGCTCGACCCGGTACGGGAATCATTGCGGGTTCATCGGTACGGACCGTACTCGAGCTTTGCGGTATAGACAATGTTTACGGGAAGATACTTGGTTCTCGCAACCCGGTAGCCAATGCCTATTGTACTTTTGAAGCACTTAAGCAGTTGAGAAATGGCAGGGTCCTGGAGCGTATGCATAAAATGAAAGAAAGAATCTCACTGAAGGAAGAGATTGAAAAGGAAAAGAAGAAGAGGAAAGCTGCCGCGCAAAAGGATGATACCAAAAAGAGCAAGGCGGATTCGGGTAAAAAACAAAGTAAGTCATCCGGTAAACGCTCTCGAAGTCCCAAACAAGCCGACAAAGTCGGGCAAGGTAAGACATCGGTCAGTGAAACAAACAAAGTAGCGAATAAAAAAGAGATGTCAGAAGTTGCGCAAAATGGCGAGGATGGTAAGACTGCGAAACCGGCCGGTAAGACCGTAAGGGTGATGCAAAGTGCAATACAGGAAAACGGCTCTGGAGACAGTAAAACTGAGAATAAATAAAGATAAGATTTGGAGATCACAACAATGCAGATTCCCGGAAGAAAAAATCGAATTAAATCGAAAGTGCGGGCAGGCCGAGGTTACGCCGCTCGTCGTGGCGGGCACGTGGCCGGTCGCGGTATGAAAGGGCAAAAATCTCGTAGCGGACACAAATCGATGGTTATGTTCGAAGGTGGAAATGTTCCCTTCTATAGGCGAATGCCAAAATTTAGGGGATTTAAGCGTCCGCAGAAGGTCGAATATATTGCCGTCAATGTCAATGTATTGGAAACTCTCTTCGATGATGGAGACTCTGTCACCTTGGATGCGTTGAGGAAGACCGGGCGTATCCCGACACGTACGGAATACGTCAAGATCTTGGGTTACGGAGAACTCACAAAGAAGTTGACAATACAAGGGATACCGGTATCAGGCACCGCTCGGGACAAGATCCTCGCCGCTGGTGGTTCCGTAGCTTGAGTAGGGCGGATTGTCGTGTGATAAGTTTGTGAGGGATTATATCTGGTATTACAATCAATGTTTAGTGATCTAAAGCAAACACTTCACAAGATATACAGCAACCCGGAGATTCGGCAAAAATTGTATTTTTCGCTTTTGATATTGGTGTTCTTTAGGGCGTTGGCCGCCATACCTGTCGTAGGTATACCGTCGGAGGCCTTGCAAAATATTTTCGGCAATACAGGTTTCGGGGATTTGGTGTCCACCGTATCGGGAAGTGTTTTACAGACAGCCTCCATAGTCGCGATAGGACTTTCCCCATATATTAACGCATCCATCATTTTCCAACTTCTTTCCTCTGTGATTCCCAAGTTGGAGGAAATTCGCAAAGAAGGAACTCAGGGGCAAAGAAAGATCGGGATGTGGACTCGTATACTCACTGTCCCGTTGGCCACTATGCAAGCATTTGTCATTTATCAAATATTGCTAAGTCAGGGTATGATTTCCAGGCTGGGTACGTTGGATTTCGTCACGATGGCCGCGACGCTTACAGCCGGCGGTATTGTCATGATGTGGTTTAGCGAGCTGATCTCGGAGAGCGGTTATGGGCGTGGTAGCGGGTATATTATCAGTTTGGGTATACTGTCTACCCTACCCGGTTCGTTTATGCGAAATTTACGTACTCGCGATTGGTTTGCAGTGGTTGTCTTGCTAGGTATATATTTGCTTTTGGTGGTCGTCACCGTAGTTATCGTAGAGGCGGAAAGACGTGTCAAGATCGTGTATTCGAGGAGGGTTCGCGGTTCGGTTTTGCCGGACTCATT
>JALWDW010000008.1 GCA_027036675.1 Candidatus Dojkabacteria bacterium | reverse complement strand
CCTCCTTCTTATATTTGGTAAACAATCTTTCCAATACGGCAAGGATCTGTTTACGATCTCCGAAGGCATCAGTCGCCCCGGCCTTCACCAGGTTTTCAACCAATGACTTATTGAGCTTTTCTCCTATATTCCGTCGGACGAAATCATCGATACTTTTGTATTCACCATTTTCCTCACGCTCCTTGATTATACTTTTTACCGCTTCCTCGCCCACGTTTTTGATACCTGCCAGGCCGAACCTGATGGCGTTGTCTCCCTCTGAGATAAACGACACTCCACTCTTGTTGACATCCGGCGGCAATACGTTGATTCCCATTCTGTCGCATTCTTGCAAGTCCACGACAATACGATCAAAATTATCCAAATCGTTTTCCAACAACGCAGCCATAAATTCCAACGGATAATGCGCCTTCAAATATGCGGTTCTGTACGATACAGTCGCATACGCCGCCGAGTGAGCCTTATTGAAACCGTAATTAGCAAACTTGAGCAGTCGCTCCCACAATTCATTCGCAATTTCCTCCGAATACCCACTCGCGATAATCCCCGATATGAATTTCGGTTTCTCCGCCTCCATGATATCCATCTTCTTTTTCCCCATTGCTTTGCGCAATTTGTCAGCGGCACCCATCGTATACCCCGCAAAATCCACCGCGATACGTATCACCTGCTCCTGATATGTGATGATCCCGTTTGTCACTCCAAGGATCGGCTCCAACTCAGGGAACAATAAATCCATCTCTTTTTCTCCGTTTTTGATAGCCGCATATTCGGGTATAAAACCGATAGGTCCCGGTCTGTAAGCGGCGATCAGGTAGCTTAGTTCTTCCATCGTCCTTGGTTGTAGCAGCTTTATGGTTTTCCGCATCCCGGCACTTTCCAATTGAAACACTCCCACTGTCTTGCCGGCACAGATCAAATCAAAAGTCTTTTCATCAGTCATATCAATGGTGTCCAGATCAATGGTGATTCCATGTCTTTCCTCCACTTTGTCGCGTGCATCTCCTAAGACGCTCAAGTTCCGCAAACCCAGGAAATCAAATTTCATCAGACCCGCATCCTCCAACTCAGGGAATTCGTACTGAGTCATCCCTATATGACCACGTTGCTGATCTTTTTGAAGTGGCACATATGTATCGACAGGCTCGGGGGTGATCACCATACCGCACGCATGTTGCGATACCCCTCTGATCATCCCGCTGATTTTGCGTACTATATCAACCATTTGGCCTATCTGCGGATCACTTTCGACTATGGCGCGAAACTCCGGGTCGTTTTCCAACATATAATCTATGGAACGAGCTTTGCCAAACACTACCTCCACCCTTTTTGACAATTCATCGGCCACCTGCAAACTGACTCCCAGCACTCGCGACACATCACGTATGGCCGCTCTGGTTTGCAATTTACCAAACGTCCCGATCATGCGCGTATGCGTAGCCCCATATCGCTTCCGCACAAATTCAATAACCTCATCCCGCCTGCGATCCGCTATATCCAAGTCGAAGTCCGGCGGAGAATTACGTTCCGGATTTAGGAACCTCTCAAAGTACAATTCCCAGGCCAATGGGTCGATAAAAGTAATCCCAATCGCGTACGCCACCAAGCTCCCGCAACCCGATCCTCTCATACCAACCTCAATTCGATTGTCTCGACAAAATTGCACGATCTCCTGTGTTACCAAAAAATAATCATCGTACCCTTTGTCGTGGATGATTCCCAATTCCATATCAATCCTGTCTTGCAATTCCGGCGTCATTTTCCCAAACCGTCTTACGATACCTTCTTCCGCCATCGTCCTTAGCCTGCTCTGCGCCGTTTCGCCTTCCTTGAGGGCCAGGTAATGCGGTTGTATACGGCCAAAGGTCAAATCATATTGCTCTACCTTTCCTGCAATTTCCTGCGTATTTTCCACAGCCTCCGGCAAATCCTCAAACAATTTGCTCATCTCCTCCGGAGTTTTTACATAAAATTCGTTCGAATCCAATTTCCGACGCGATTCATCATCCAATGTTTTACCATCGGCAATCGCCCACAGTATCTCCTGTATCATGGAATCTTCCTTACGTAGGTAATGCGCATCACACGTAGCTACGAGCGGAAGTGAATGCTTTTTGGCCAACGCGATCAATTTTTCGTTGACAGGTTCTTGTGCCGGTATCCCGTTTCTTTGTATTTCCACATACAAGTCGTCTTTGAATACCTCTTGTAGTTGCAACAGGTTTTGTTCTGCTTTTTCATCGTCGCCAGCATTCAAATACTTCGAAACGTGTCCGCCAAGGCAGGCGGTGGTGGCGATCAAACCTTCCGAATGCTCCGCCAAAACCTGCATATCGACTCTAGGTTTATAATAAAACCCTTCCAGACTGCCGATAGATGCGAGTTTTATCAAATTTTGATAACCCTGCCTGTTTTTCGCAAGCACCACGAGATGAGTATATCTATTGTCGACGCCCGCTTCTTTCTGAGTCAGCAACCTTGGTGCGATATAGATTTCCATACCCAAGATCGGCTTCAAACCGGCCTTGTTCATTGCAGAGTGAAATTTAAATGAACCGTACATATTCCCATGATCAGTCAATGCACATGAGTCCATCCCGTTTTCCTGCAGATATTCGACCAATTGAGGTATGCGGATGGTACCGTCAAGGATCGAAAATTCGCTATGCAAGTGTAAATGTGTAAACTTTGACATTATCAGGGTTTCTTATACAATGAATATATCATTATAATATGAAATTGCTTCTGAACTCTATACAAATAAATTTTGTATCATCCAAAACCGCCAGTCATGATACTTCACAAGGCTTCCACAGCTCATAAACAGGGTCCGAAACATCATAGCGATTCCAAGTTTCGTATGAAAAAAGCGCCACAGCTTTTAATGTTTACAATGTTCGCAGCGGTGCTTTTCGGGACAACCTTCGCACCGTTGCAAAGGTTCACTCACAGCAGAATTCGCGCATTTTATCATAGCCGATACAAACCAGAGATCTCAAACAATGATATGCAAAACGATACCGATTTGCTCGGCGCCTTTTATGTACCGGATGACAGTTCCGGTTCTCTGGACAGTCGGAAGACACCGACCGCAACCGCATCGATAGTCAGTGGGGATACCAGGGTCGAGGCTACGAAGTTGTTTTTGAAAGACTACAACTCACCAATGTACCCATACGCTCATATTTTTGTACGTGAGGCGGACAAATACGGTCTGGATTGGAGGTTGGTCGTCGCCATTTCAGGTGTGGAGTCGGCGTTTGGACAATACGTGCCGACTTCTCCGGAACACGGGTACTCGTACAATGCGTGGGGTTGGGCGGGTAACAAAGATCGCTCCGTGCGATGGAGTTATTTTGACGGGTGGAGTGATGGGATTGCCACCGTCACCAAGGGGCTTGCACTCGGGTACGGGACGGATCTCACCCCGTACGAGATCGTTCCTTCCTACTGTCCGGATTGCGTTGAGGGTAACGGGCCATGGCCGGACGCGGTGTCTCATTTTATGGTGGAATTGGCTTCCTACGAGCAAAACGTGCGCGGAGGGTAGTGCGAAGCCGAGGTTGTGATGGCAACATGGTATAATCAAGTGTATGAAAAAAGTTTTAGAGTTGAAGACCCTGTTGGGGTTCCCAGCGCAATTGGACTTGGCTACGAATCAATTCGTCTCACCGCAGGCCACAGTGGTTCAGCGTAAATTGTTTACGTCCGATACGTTGCGTTCACAATTGATGAACAAAGATGTCGCCGCAAATACCCTCGTATATACCAAGTTTATTCAAGTGGACGACGAAAACATCTTGATGTCTCGAGGTTTACGTCTCAATCTTTACTCCATGCCGGCGGGCGTCCTCGGAGTTGAATACTTCAAAACCAAAGCAAGTCGCACAAACGGTTTTCCGAAGCTTTTGGAAGTTGTATACGGATCCGCTACATTGTTGTTGTTTCGTATGACCAAAAAAGAAAGTACCTTCATCGTATCAAAACTGTCCAAAGGGAAAAAAGCCATAATTCCACCGGAATACTCAATGACGATACTCAATGCCAGAGCATCCCACTTAGTGGTCAAAGAAATATACTCCACAGATGTTCGCCACAAATACGTACTGGACGAAATGAACGGAATGCCATACTATGTAATACGCAAAAACGCCAAGCAAGAACTCGTCAAGAATCCCTCATTTAATACGGCGATACCGGTCAGCAAGGTTAATTGGAGCAAAATACTCAAGAAATATAATATCACCGAGAAAACACCGATTCTCAAGCAAGTACTACGTAAACATGATAAATGCCGATGGCTTTTCGACAAAACCGAAACACCTATTGAACTTGTCGAGGGTTCGTAGAACTACGTCTCACCAAATTCTAACAATCTTCGCATTTGCGGTATTGCTTTTCGGATTCGTAATATCCGGGAGATCTCTCGCAGTATCGACAAATCATTCCACCACCGCCAAGCTACGGTACAAAATTAATGATCAGGGAACCGTATCTGCCGAGTATAACCTATTAGTTACAAATAATTCCCCATCTTCAATAATCTTGGATTACTACAGTTTCGCCATACCGGTACGGAAAGTTAAAGACCTTCGTATCAAACACAACGGCAAAGATCTGACATATACCGGTTCGCGCAAGCACTCCGAAACCATCGTCAATATCAATACCCAAAGCTATATCCTGAAGCCACATACAAAAACATCTCTCGACGTTCGTTTCACACTTGCCGACGCTTCGGAGGAAATAAATATACCGACGCTGTTGACAGGTATTGACGTCACGGAAGTGCAATTGATAACGCCAGTCGACTTTCACTACGAGTATATTTCAACTCCTCCCAACAGTACCCGGGAAACCAACAAACATAAAGTTTTGATCTATACAAACCCGGAATACAAGAGCATCGTACTCCGTCAAACCGTGCCGACGTCCTTCTCGTATCAAGTTACAAAAACCTACGACAACGAGACAGATATACCGCGTACTGTAAGTATTCCCCTACCCGCCCCCGACCTGTTTTCAGATACCATAGTAAACGAGGTTCACCCGACACCGACACAGATCACCAAAGACACAGACGGGAATACAGAGCTACTGTACACAATCCCATCGTATGACAGTCTGACCGTCAACCTCAACGTCATACTGCAAAACAGAGTACGCAAAGACACCGGCAATACCGTCACACAGCCACCGAATACCGACAATCCATATTGGAAGTTCACGGAACGTATGCAGTCCGATTTGGCAAATTACTCACCAAACAGGCCAAATATATATAATATTCCCGATGATGTGTTTCGCGCATATATGTTTGTCTTGCACAGCCTGGATCAAAATGAAATCTCCAGCGAGACTATACGTGGAGGTACAGCCGTATATGATGACCGTAGCCGATACATAAGCAGTTTGGATTATGCGGATATACTGTTGAGCATTTTGGCACACGAAGGGTACACTGTCCGCGAAGTTGTGGGGTATATCATTAATTCCGATGCATCACTGCACGATGGGGCCGATTTCGCTCACACATGGGTTCAGTACAAGGAACAAGATACACAAAACTGGACAGATATGGATCCGGCATTGGACGCTATCACAGGCAGAGCCAATATCGGTATGCTGGATGATCATATTCCCATACTTATTCATTATACGCTACCTTCTACTCCTAAATTGACTCTCAGGGTGCCGGATGATTTGCTGATCGCACCATACGAAGGGCAAACGGATCATGATTATTCGTACCGTACGGAGCTTGCCCCGACAGATGTTACGGAATTGGATAAATTTGCCAAAATCAGTTTACAAATCGAGAATACAGGTAATATGATCATTGATCATTTCGAGATTCCGCGTGATGATTTCAAACGGCAGGATGACGACAGCCATATCTTGTTACCCGGCGACACTTCGTCGATAGTACTGCTGATCCCGACAGATGGGTATGAAGAAGCCATCGATACCGAAGTCCCGATAACCGCCGTATATATTGACGGGCGCAGAGAAGATCGCAGTGTCAAGGTCAATATACCAATTTCACGTGTAAATTGGGTCAATCGCGTATCCGTGGCGACAAGCGCAGGTATATTGCTCCTCGTGTTGGGTACCATGTACTTGTACTTTTTCGTCATACGCCCAAAATGAGACTTCTTCCACACAAATTCCAACTTCGGTTGCATCCGCCGTATCAAAACATGATAAAATAACCTGAATTTATATCTAACGAAATCAGTCATCATGCATATTGCAAAAAACTTCAAACCGACCTTATATACAATACTAATCCTGCTATTGTCGTTGATGTTTGTGGCTGTACCGTCCCCATGGCGCCATCACACAATAGTACATGCACAATCTTTGCGAACTGTTGAAGACAAATCCAAAGACACACCTACGACGGCAACAAAACAGACGGCAAACGCCGAAACCAAACGCAACGAGGATTCTCTTGATGTCAAATTGGCTTTGGGAGAGCAATCCCCTTGGACAAAATACGTGACAATCTATATGACGGTTACCGCCAAGGATCACCCGATCAAAGCCCTGCGAATCAACGTGGATGCGCCGAAACAGATTTCCGGCAATGTCAAACCGCGTGGCGATCTACCACTGGCACAGGGTGAATCCAGGACGTACACCATCAAAATCAAACCCGCTGAAGCCGGTACTTTCAATATCGCATTTGAAGCCATTGAGTGGACAACCTCTACCAATTACACATCTTCAAAAAACTACGCGTTCACCTTCGACAATAACCTTTTGCTTGTACCGCGCACTCCGAAGTACGGGCAAAATTTGGCGATCAAGTACGCAATCCTCGCTGTAGCGGGTATATTGGCGATGTTCGCGCTGCTGATCGCAGGTAAAATCGGGTTACGTAAATTGAAGGCGTTTATGGCTCCGCCAAACGTATAAAATGCGACACAAAGTACTGTTGGCAATCTATGTGGTGATAGTGTTCTTCATAGGTACCGCTTTTTTGGCGACGGTATTTTTATTACGCGATATCGAACCTCCCCAATTGGCGACTAGACGGGAGAATATTGACGCCCAACTTGATCGAAGGAAATCCTATGTGGATAAGGTAGACAAATTAGATCAAAGTATCACTGTTTCTATGACGGCAATCACAGACCAATCCGACCCCGATAAAATACTCGCCGGACTACAGTCTGCATCCGAAAGCCTACAGGACGAGGAAGAGGCATTGAAGCAATTGATTGCTTTGGACGAAGAAATAGGTCAACAAGCATTGGACAACAAGACTCAACAACAAGTAAGTTCCTTGCTGATCGCCGACCGATCAAGCTTGCAAAATGTCAAACAATTGCAACAAACCGTCCGTGCTATGCAGATATATTATACTTACGTCATCAAGGACAATAATATGGTGAACTGCTATGAAAATTCGATACAGGGTGACAATGCGACCATAGTGTCTCGGATAAATGATTGCGATACAGTCAATCGTGAGTTCGAGCAGTGGCTGGCCTCCAATAGGAGGCAGTCAAATTTGTTTGATGATGATATTCAAATCAAATACTTGCGAGACACTATCGATACTTGGGAAAATATAAAAAACCTGTACAAAGCCATCGATGCCGAGGACAAGACTACCGTCGAGTCCATACACAACAAGATCGGTGATTACCAAACTTCGCTGTCGTTTTCACGTACGAATGCCAACCGTGATATGCAAGATCAACTCAATATCCAACGGGAGAATTAAATCTGACACTCATCCATTGTCGTTGGCGGTGGAGTTTTTTCGCAAGATGGCTTCCTTCAATTCCGCTAATTCCGCCACCAAAGCGTCAACTTTTTTTTGCAACAAATCCATATGATCAACCAAGTCAATATCATCCACATAATCGGATAAGAAGTAGTTGATCGGTTTGCCAAGCTCATTTGCAATTTTCATAAGTGTGTCCAAGGATGGGACGGTCCGATCACTCTCATACGAACTCACCGCTTTGTCTGAAAGGCCGAGCACCATGCCCAGACGCCGTTGCGACATACCCTGCCGTTCGCGTTCCTTACGTATTTTCGAACCTATTGAAATTTCCATATCATTCATGCGACAAAAGATCTTTGACCAGCAACGATACGGCTTTCCAGAAGCTTACCGGATTTTTTCGCGCATACTCCTTGACCGGTTCGCTGCTGAGAGATTTCTCTTGAGGTTTGCTTTGTTGGTCGGGTGTACGGAAACCGCTTTGGGGCTTTGTCGTCTGCGCAACCTTTTTACGTGTGTCGGCGGTACCGCGCTGATCTCGAGTGAGAGTGTATTGGTGCGTCCCGTCCGTAGGTTGTGGTTGTCCTTGTATGAACGGGCTTTGCAATTTCTCTCGCATTATGGTGATTTCCTTGTTTTTTGCCTCGAGTATCTCCGTCAACGCTTCGTATTCTGCGCTGTGGTCGGATAATTTAGATTCCAACATCTTGATCCGAGTTTCCGCGGCTTCAGCCCGTTTCTCGATGTCTTTGTATTTACGCCCGTCTTCGATCAGTTTTCTATGCTCACTTCCCTCCAATAATTCGGTACGTATTTCATCCTCGGTCAGATTGCTGTATTTGTAATATCCGATATCGCGTGAACTCGGTTTTCTTCCCAAGACTTCCATATAAAGCCGTTCCGTCACTTTGACTCTTTCCCTCGGTGTGAGATGCCTTCTCCGATTCGTCTCAAAAGGGTCATCGGCTGCAGGGTAATCGTTTGCACCCCAATAACCGTTTGAGCCAAAATAACCGTCACGCGCGGGTGTATCCCCGCCGTCGCCCGCATCGGATCCACTTGAACCAAACGAACTTTGCGAAAAAGTGTTATACATATCACCGCTCCCCGACCTTTGTGCTGAACCTACACCGTGCGCACCGGATGCGCGTACCACCGGCTTGGAATGTGTAATAAACCCGTCGTCCGTGCCGACCGGTTCCAAAGGTTGCGTATGTATCTCAGAGCCTATATTCCCATCACCGTGTACTGATTTCGAAGCGGATTGGGTACCGGCCGTATCTTGAAATCCTGTCGAAGCAGTCGCGGTATGTGACGGGACCGGGTCTGCCGTCGATATAGTAGTTATCGAAGATGGATCATCGTTGGTCGAATTTTTCATACCGCCGGAAGGTACGTCGTCGTTTCGGTTCGGTTGCCCTTTCCTATCGTCGGTGGGTTTCGACTTCTTTTTCAACGTGATTTCCTGCATAGTTCCCTATTATACCATACATAGAGTCATCTCTACCAGCATTGGGAACACTATATCGGACTGATGGGTAAACTATTCAGCCGGTGCTGGATGAGCGATGTCCAACAATTCAACCTCAAAGATCAACCCGGCATTTGGTGGGATCACTCCGCCCGCTCCGTATTCACCATATCCCATGCTTGAGGGTATTTCCAATCTTCTTTTCTCGTTCTTTTTCATGCCGAGTATGCCTTGTTCCCAACCTGCGATCACCTTTCCTTGTCCCAGGACGAAACTGAACGGAGTTCCCCTGTCGTATGACGAGTCAAATTTCGTACCGTCTCGCAGAGTCCCGACATAATGAACGGTGACAGTATCACCGTTGGCAGCTCCTTCACCTTCACCTTCTCGCAAGGTTTCTATCTTCAGCTCCGGGAAATCGCCGACTTGTCCCTGCTCCGCGGGCTGTGATACTTGATCGACTCCCGCGTCGGGCTTGGAGGTCGTATCTTGCGCAGTTTGCGTCGTTTCGGCGACATTTTCTTGAACGGATGTACTCTGCTTATCAGTCTTCTCCTCTACCGGTTTGTTTGCAACATCCTTCGTCCCGCTAAATTTGTAAAGGACGGCAAACACGATCACAAAGGAAATTACAAATACCACGATATATTTTATATACTCTTGCATTGGGATGATTGTTTTTATTTTAGGCCGTACAGCAGTATAACACGCGACGACCGAGGATGCCATAGAGGCGGGTGTGTTGGGGCCGCACATAGTTCATACTTTTTTGTCTAACAATTGCTGGCTTACGGGTTTCCCAACTTCCACTGCAAAATTGTACGAATAACTTTTTTATAGTTCTTGGCGAACAGGGTATGTAAACGCCCATAAGCTATCAATAGAATATAAAACTGTAGGTTTGACTCACTGAGAAAATTATATCCATACCCTTCCAGAAAAACCTCCAAGCAAAGCTTGTCGTCTTTATGTTTTTCTTCATCCGTACATATTAGCGTATCATTTGGTATATCTATCATCGCAATAGCTAAATACAACAAACGGTCTCCCGCAAATACATCAGGGTTTTTATTAAATGGGACAGGTTTCCGTCTTTCATAAGCACGTTGCTGGTATGATAATCACCATGTATGAGAAAGTACTCGTTTATGCGTACGGGTAAAGATGCCTTGAGGTACTTTTCTATCGCTTGCGTTTCATTTTCGGAAATGCCATAGTTGTTATTGCTTTCCGCCCTTTGTATTGCGCGATAGACTTTTCCTGATATGTACGACGGCCAATCCAGCTCTATTTCATGTGCGTGTTCACCGTATCTGAAACATCCGGGGTATTTTATCTCATGCATCTGTTTTGTGAGCGCACCCCATTGCTTGCAGTTTTCTATCGTGAGGTTGTCGGACAACGTTTGGAACCTGTAACGTACTCAGGCAAGATCTCATCGTCTCTCAAGTTTCCACGCTCAACGACAGTGAGTGTAGGTATACCGGCTTTTGATAACTCTTTGTAAAATAGTTTTTCTGTGACAACTTCCTCTGGGTACAACGTTTCAAGACATATTTTTTCTCGTTTGACCGACGACAAAGACTTGCGACGAATAGTCGCTCAACACCTCTATCACATGCATGTAGGGTTTTCGCACTTTTTGTAAAGTCCTTTCAGTTTTTTCCAACTTTCCCCACAATTTCATGCAACAACTCTGGAAAGTCTGATTTCCCCATCGCCTCCTCAGTGAAATGCCCCATACCAGTGAAGTGTTTTGTCATAATCCTGCCCAGTTGACTTTGTATAATTTCAACTGATTTCAATATATCTTTATCATCATCGTCCGAAACGTAAACAACAAGCTTATCTGCACGGCTCAACAGCTCCTTATCTATTGTAAACTCAAAGAAATCCGTTGTCTTCAGCCGAAACGGGTCCAACCATGGAGCAACCAACACAACTTGCCTAACGCTTACAGGGTTTTCCGATAACCAACGTACGAGAAACCCGCCCCCACAGCTATGTCCAGCAAGTATTGTACTTTCGGTTATATCGTATCGCTCAAACTCTTTTTTCCATTTAGCATAGTCTGGCGCGTAGGCATCCGGCATTTCAGGAGTGCTAGTGTGTATGCGCCTCACTAAAAGTTGTTTCTGTAGCCATGGAAACCAGTGACTATTTGACATTGACGGATACTGTTCATCGAAATACTCATCTTCATCACATGTACCATGTACCAAGATTGCATTTTTCATGGCGACAACCGTAATCCAAAAGCGGGACACGGGAATCGAACCCGTATCTTCTCCTTGGAAGGGAGACATAATAATCCTTTATACTAGTCCCGCAAGTAACCAATTATTCTTTTTTGTCGTCTTCCGTGTCAGATGATGCGTCACCCTCTTTTGAGCCCTCAACCTCGGCGGATTTAGCCGTATCATCGGCGGCACCTTTGTCGTCCTTAGCTTCGGTTTGCGTATCTGTAACCGGTTCGGCGGATTCGCCCTGTTCTTCCTGTACAACTGTCGAACTGTTATCCTCAACATCCTCGTCGGTTTCCCGCGGGGCGACAAATTCTTTGAGATTCTTGATCCTTGTGGCAGCCTTCCCGACTCTGTCGCGGATATAGTAAAGCTTGGAACGACGCACCTTACCTCGTTTCAAAATATCGACATCCTCAAGGTTTGGTGCATGCAGAGGAACTATACGCTCAACACCTATACCGTTGGAGATCTTCCTCACAGTAATCATTTTGTTCAATCCGGCGCCTTTAAGACTGATCACAATCCCCTCAAAATACTGAATCCTTGACTTATCACCTTCAGAGATCCTTATATGCAGCCTCACGACATCACCTACCCGTATATCCGGTCTTGCTTTGACAAATTTTGATTCCACTTTCTTTTTTAACTGTGTATTCATTGCGAGAAAATGCAAAAATTTAACTCAAACTCGACGCATTATAAAACACTTTTACCAGTTTTTCCAGTATTATGCTAGAATGATGTCAATAATAAAAAATCTCATTTATCCTATATGCAATACGCCAACAAGCTGATGTTATTGATATTGGACGGTACGGGTGTGGCCGACGACAATCGCGGAAACGCCGTCAGTTTATCCAAACCGAGTAACCTGATCAGGTTGTGGGATGCAAACCCGCATACATATCTGCATGCATCGGGAGAACATGTGGGATTGCCAAAAGGCGTCTACGGCAACAGCGAAGTCGGGCACATGAATATAGGCGGGGGCAGGGTAATTTTGCAGAACCTACCCAGGATAAACAAAGCGATAGCGAGCGGTTCGTACAAAAACAATCAGACGTTGGCCGAGATGATGCGGTATTGTATCGAGCATAATTCCGCCATGCATATCATGGGACTCCTAAGCGACGGAGCGGTCCATTCACATATAGATCATTTCATAGCTACGTTGGAGGTGTTGCGAGCACACAATTTCAAGCAACCGGTCTATATACATGCATTCACAGACGGACGCGATACACACCCACAATCAGCATATATTTACCTTGATAAACTGCAGAAGGCCATCAATTCCCTGCAGATCGGTGAGATTGCATCAATCGTAGGGCGTTCCCTCGCTATGGATAGGAATAGCACTTGGCCACGCACCGAAAAGGCATACAAACTTTTGCGTATGGGTGAAGGGACTCGCGACAACGATTGGAACCACGCCATACAGGCCGAATACTCGGCGGGAAGATCGGACGAGTACATAGAACCGATAATATTGGCCACCGACCCCGCAGGATCCCGTATCAAGGACGGTGATGCTGTTTTACATATGAACTACCGTGCGGACAGAGCGATACAGCTATCCAACGCCCTCACACAGCCCGGATTCAATCATTTCCCGGTAACACCGTTGCAAAACATCTATTTCGCTGGCATGGTGGAGTACATGAAGGATCTGCCAAAACATGTTCTGTTCCCCAAAAACACCATTCACCTGTCTTTGGGCAAACTGCTGTCAGATGCCGGATACAAACAGTTGCGCATAGCAGAATCGGAAAAATTCCCGCACGTCACATATTTCTTCAACGGTGGAATGCCCGTGCAGTACATGGACGAGTATCGGATAGAGGTCCCGTCGCCAAATGTTGTCACTTACGACCTTAAGCCCGAGATGAGTGCTCCGGAGATGACCGATATCATACTCGAGCGGATCACCATGCAAATGTACGATATATATATAGTTAATTTCGCCCCTCCCGATATGGTAGGACATACTGGTAATCTTGAGGCTGGTGTCAAAGCGATGCAAGCTACCGACCATAATGTCGGCAAACTCGTAGAGAGGTTTACCGCGGCGGGAGGTACGGTCATCATCACGGCGGACCACGGCAATATAGAGGAGATGATCAAGATCAACACCGGTGAAGTAGACACGGAACATTCCAACGCCCCGGTACCTTTCATCGTCATAGACCCACAAAACAGAGTCAAGACATTGCGAACAGGCGCTTTGAAAGATATCGCTCCCACAATACTGAAATTGCTCGAGCTCAATATACCTGAAGAGATGAACGGTGCGCCTTTGTACTGATATTACGCCCGTTCGTATCATCATCGGACCATATGCAAGAAAACCTGCCTAAATCCCCAAATGGCAAGGTGCCCAACGGTATGCAACGTTCGCAGTCCCTCGGGAGTATGTTACGTTTCGAAACACTCTATTGCGCGTCAGGGTTCCGCCGGGGACAAGTCTACAGTTGACGCTACGAGCTTTTTCATGGCCGTGTAGGGTCGATCGGTGATTGGGAAGATTGCAGGTCACACGGACTACTCGGGTGCGAAGTAACGTAATTTGCGAAAAAATGGGCTATTTCAATAGTTCTTCCAATATCTTCCGGACCTCCTCTACCGCCCGGTCAAGTTTCACATCCTTGCTCTTTTGCTCACCCCGCTTCTTAACCTCAACCGTACCTTTGTCCATCCCCCTCGCGGAGACAACAACTCGTATAGGATTGCCGATCAGATCCGCATCTGCAAATTTCACTCCAGCCGATACATCAGTCCTGTCATCCCACAACACCTCCACACCGGCTTCCCTGAGCTTTGAATACAAAGACTCCGCATACTCAGTGATTTCCGCATTGTCTCCCAACTGCACGAGATGCACATGGTAAGGCGCTATCACTGCAGGCCATACGATCCCGGCATCATCGTGGTGAGCTTCAACTGACGCCGCCATCGCTCGACCGATCCCGATACCGTAAGCACCGCTCCACATATATTTGTTTTTCCCATCCTTATCGACAAACTTGGCATCATGCGCTTTGGTGTAAAAATGATCGTATTTGAATATATGTCCCAGCTCTATAGATTTGCGTATATGTAAATGGCCATCTTTGCATTGAGCACATTTTGCCCCCTCCGGACTTTCCGCTATATCCGCCTCTATATCCGCTTGGAAGTCCCTCGGATAATTTACATTGATCGGATCTGTCGTATCCGTTTTGTAACCACCATACAGGTTGCGAGCCTTCTTCAGGGACAAATCCACAACATAAATGATGCGATCTTTGTGTTCGTCATATCCCCACGAGTGCAAGTATCCGTGTTTGCTACCGATGGAATTCAAATCTTCATCATCCGCCATCTCCAGAGGGCCCTTGCCGACCGCATTGGTCAACTTAACCTCATTTACATCCAAATTACCGGTCACGGTCGCTATGATCAACGTACCATCTCCCGCCTTGTACATCACATTTTTGATGTAATTTTCCGGAGGCAGTCCGTAATGTTCTTCCAATTGCTTCATGGTACAAACTTCAGCAGGTAATTCAACCACCTCATATTCCTTCAGTTCCTGATCCTCATTCACTGATTCCCTCTCAAATACGGCTTTTTCCACATTTGCGGCATAATCGCAAGTATCACACTTCACAAATTTATCCTCTCCCGCATCCGAGATCATCTGGAATTCATGCGAGTACGCTCCTCCAAGAGCACCACTATCCGCTATGACCGGGTAAACGTCAGGCAAGTCCAATCTGTCGAAGATCCTTGTATACGCAGCGTGGAAATCTTCGTACGTTTCCATCAAATCTTCTTCAGTAGTATGATACGAATAAGCATCTTTCATGATAAATTCGCGCACCCTGATCAACCCTCCGCGAGGTCGCAATTCGTCGCGAAACTTCATGATAAATTGATGCAATGTCACGGGCAAATCCTTATATGTCGGGTTGGAACGGGCCACCATCTCGGTCACCACGCCTTCTCCGGTCGCGCTTAGCGCAAATTCAGTATTGTTGCGGTCGGTCAATCGCATCAGCGAACTACCCCATACCCCGTCTCTATTTGTCTTTTGCCATATCTTGAGTGGTTGCAAAATCGGTATGCTCATCCGTTGCGAGCCGATCTTTTCCATTTCCTTGTCGATCAAGTCGATTATCTTTTGTTGCACTCTGAGACCCAGAGGCAAAAATTCATACCTGCCGGCGCTCAATTCCCTTATGAAGCCACCTTGGTACAGAAGACGGTGAGAATCAAGAACGATATCTTTCTTTACACTTCGCAATGTTTTCCCAAAGAGTTTTGAATATTTCATAATGGAGAAATTATATCATAAGGAATGCGAAGCCTGGCCTCGACCCCGGGATGGGAACCCACCCTTTGAGACAAAGCACTGTGGCCACAGGCTGCATGGCCCGGAATTCGTGATTTCCGGTGATGGCTCAAAAAGGCTGGACGTAGGCAAATACACCTTCTGTACAATGACAGTGGGCTTTGAGGAGTCGCCCAACCGATACCGGATGGACGGGAGTTGATGGCAATACACTGTCTTACCTGTATTGGTTTATCCCAATGACAGAGCCTATTATTGAAGGACGTGCTTCAACCTGCGGTCGCAACTACAGTCCCCCGACCTTACGGTCGTGGGATTACGCCGGAGGCGTTAAATCTTCATCCGCGAAGGAAACCTTCCTCAACGGAACCAGTCCGCGGACCCACAAAAGCTCTACTCACGCCACAGGTCAAGGTCCTCGGATAATGGGCGCCCCAGCCGAGATGAAGCCTCTCCCACGACCTGCCGGTCGGGGTATCGACTTTACAAACTTCGTTTGTCCCAAATCTTTCGAATATCGTCAACGTCCAAAATACTGCCGAATGTAAATTTATTCTCAACGCATATCATGCCGTAGCTTCGAGTACAACATACATACATTACACACAGGTAAATCGACATACTGCAATCCGCTGAGCAACCTTCAGCACATCGTCCTGACGATTTGGGAGCTACTTCATCCCCAATCGACCTTACGGTCGGGGAATTACGCCGGAGGCTTTAAATCTTCATCCGCGAAGGAAACCTTCCTCAACGGAACCAGTCCGCGGACCCACAAAAGCTCTACTCACGCCACAGGTCAAGGTCCTCGGATAATGGGCGCCCCAGCCGACGTGAAATTTTCATTAAATTTTCATCTGCAGTAGCAATCGCGAGCCCCGCCGGCAACATTCAAGCACTGGCAACTCACGACCCGGCGGGGAACGAGGACTAAGTTTTCATTAAGACCGCACCCACAGTCGCTACCACGATTGCGGATGCGGTGCCACTGCTGATACTTCACATCGGATGTGAAGTTTTCATTAAGTTTTCATCTATATAGAAAAGCATCCCCCGGACTGTTAGATAAAAAATAGTATTACCGAAATTCCTCTCGTAGGACTTACGAAGCCTCAGATATAAATAAAGCGGTTATCGCAATACTCCATACCCAAGTAAAACACCCGTTGTCATTGGACAATGTCATTATGTCTTACTTTGACTATGTAAAAAAACATAGGCTTACCCGCTACGGGAGCGGAAAACTATTGAAACCTGGGATAAACCTTGTAGTCATGGGAAATCACTCACTTCGGTGTGGTAGGGCGTTGAAAAGATTGGTGTGACAATATAAACCGATTGTACAATTTCTATAGCCAAGCCCCTGAAAATCCTGTTTTTCTACCCTTCATTCTCACGATAACAATACCTTCACATCAAGCCCGGGGTTCAAGCCTGGGGTCCAACCCCGGCTTCGATTGCTAGGTAGCGCTATAGGCTGTTTTGTGGTATAATATCCAGTAATTTGATAAGTAAATTTACCATTCGATAACCTTATGCAAAACGTATCAAATTGGCAAAAACACATACTTGCGGTGGCTGTCGCAGTCATCACCGTATCGATGTTGTACACCAATATCTCCGACCTTCTGTCAACACCGATCAGCGCGTCTTCCGCAACACTTGAGCAATCCAAACCGGCACAGGTCAACGACAATTTCACATTGAGCACCCTACCCATGACAGGCGACGTCAATACGCAGTTTTCGGCACTTTCGGCCGTACAGCAGGACGTATCCCCAAAAGTCCGCAACCTTTATGCCGATCCCGTCAAAGTTGCCAAATTGGAAAGGTACTTAAGACGAAGAGGGTCCCCATTGGCCGATTATGCGGAAGTATTGGTCATGAAAGCCGATGAATATGGGATAGATTATAGGCTTGTGGCATCAATTTCAATCATCGAATCCAATGGTTGCCGCCACACATATCGCGTCAACAATTGTTGGGGATGGGGCGGACAAGAACATGCAGCCACCTTCGCCAACTTGGAGCAAGGTATCGATACCGTATCGCGAGGTATGGGGAGGTACTATGCCAATGGCGCGACAAGTCCTTACGCAATAGAAGGGTCTTACTGCCCGCCATGCACCACTTGGGGAGCGAAAGTATCAAGCGTCATGCAAGCGATTGAAGCCTCTTAGTCCAGGACTCGAACTTTGTCCCCGACGTCTATACCATGCCGTTTCACGTACCCGGCATTCACCTCAAGCACCCGCAGATACGGCGCAGATGAATGATATAGAGGACATTTGTCGCCTGACCCTGCACACGGTGTCATATTCTCGATAATACTTACAATATACCCATCCTTGTCTATAAAGATGATATCAAGCGGTATTTGCATATCTTCCATGATGAAAGCATATTCAACCTCTTCCGGGAAAACGAACAACATTCCCTCCGACTCGTCCATTGCTGACCGATTTTTGAGACCGTATGTTTGTTTGTCCAACGTGTCAGCCAATTCAGCTTTGACCAACAGAGGCTCATCATCACCATTTCTGATTATTTTCACAGTCACCAATTTGTATTCGTACGGAGACCACGGATGCTTTACCATATCGTTGGTGTTGTCGTTGGTGTGATTGTCAGTATTGTCCGTACCAGTGGTACTTGCAGATTCATTATCCGTACTATTTGCAGATTCGTCAGATCCATTATCCACATCTACCCTCCTCCTGGCGGTATCGGTATCGCTCTCTGTTGCAGATCTGTCGGTACCTGTCGTATCAGTTTTATCCGATTTATCCTGCGGTGCGATCTTCGGGTTATCGGCTTCAAGCAATGTCTGCGTATAATCGGTCGCCACGGGCAATTCTTCCGAGCTTGCCATCGGCAATAGAAAAAATATAAACAGTGCTAAACCCAGAAGGGCCAGAAGCCCATGCAACACTACTTTATCTTTTAAATATTTTTTCATCGGATATTCGAATAATAGTCTAATTTGCCGAGAAGAACCACCTGTATTATACTTTATTATCGTACTTAAAAACAGTTATTATGAAGGAAACGGTATTTTTGGGCTTGTCCGGCGGAGTGGACAGCGCGGTCGGCGCATACCTATTATTGCAAGCCGGGTACAAGGTCGTGGGTGTGTTTATGCGCAATTGGGCAGGTTCTGACGGCAAAGACCCCGAATGCACGCAAAAGGTCGACCGGGACTCAGCCGAGGCCGTCGCTCACAGCTTGGGTATAGAGTTTATGGTCATGGACTTTGTGGATAATTATATGGAATCGGTCATGAGGCCGTTTGTGGAAGCGTACAAAGCAGGGCTGACACCAAATCCCGATGTATTGTGCAATAGTGACATCAAATTTGGAGTATTTAAACAAAAATCGCTCGACCTTGGGGCGGACAAAGTCGCTACCGGGCATTATGCCGGGGTTTTGCACGACGAACGTAGCGGTGCCCAACTCCTTTTGTCGGCAGACATCGGCAAGGATCAAACATATTTCTTATCCGCCTTGAAAACAGAGCAACTATATGATGTCGTATTCCCATTAAGCAATATTACCAAACAGGAAGTGAGGGAGATCGCCGATTCGATCAACTTGCCAAACGCCACTAAAAAAGACAGTCAGGGCATTTGCTTTGTCGGTAAGATAAACGTACGCGAGTACCTGCGGGACGCGATAGGCGACAACACCGGTAATATCGTGGATATGGAAACCGGTCGAGTTCTCGGGAAACATCAAGGGGTTTGGTCCATAACTATCGGGCAACGCCACGGGCTCGACATAGGAGGAGTATCGACACCTTATTACGTATGCGCCAAAGATGCGGAACACAATACGGTATACGCCTGTCAAGGACACGACAACCCGCTTTTGTATAAAACAAAAATATCGATAAGCAATCTCAACTTGATAGGTAATGATATCTCCATCGAGACTTTGAGCGGACGATCAGACCTATACACTCGTATCAGGCATCGGGGCGATATGGTGCAGGTCAAATCAATCTCATACGACAATTCTGACCATACGGTCACGATATCACATTCTGAACCTCACTGCGCTGTCGCATCGGGCCAAACTTTGGCGATTTACGACGACAAACGTTGCTACGGAAGCGGTGTAGTGATATAATGCGCGGATGCCCATCGATTATCAAGAGTACATCCTGCCGGTATATGAACAATTGCCGCAGATAGTTTCAAACGACGATGTCGTACCCAAAGACAGTGTGGAAGAGGAAGAATACCCTCACTTATTGCGTGCCATAGAGCTGATCCATGGACAGATCAAGGATATAGATGCACGCAGAGCGAGCTTGCTCGTGGAGATGGAGGATGCTATCTTCGCGATGGAACACGAGACAGGAGACGACAGAGAAGATGCCGTCAAAACCTACAATAAATTGTTGAAACGCATGCGAAAGTACGTCAAGGATCTGAATCATGATTTGACGATCATTAAAAAACCCTACTTTGGCAAGATCGTATTCAAAAATCACAAAACCTCAAAACCTGTCAAAGTATATATCGGCAAATTTGCTATGATTGATCCTAGCACTGGGGTGCCTCTGATCACGGATTGGCGTGCACCTATCGCCAACCTGTACTATCAACACTCTGGTCCAACTGAAAATGTCGATTTCACAAGCCCGGCCGGCAAGATCACAGGAGATTTGACGCAGAAGAGACAGTTTGAGATCGTGTTGGGACGTTTCCAAAACATCTATGACATCAAAAGTGGGAATTCAAGCGCCGATGAGTTTCTTTTGCATGAGCTCTCAGGTCGTAGCGGGAAAAAACTGGTGGATATAGTTTCCACAATTCAAAAAACGCAAAACGAAATTATACGCGCACAGATCGACAGACCGATTATCCTTCAAGGGGTCGCCGGTTCTGGCAAGACGACGATCCTTCTCCACCGCCTGGCATACCTCGCTTATTCGCAGGAGTCCAAAATATCGATGAACAAAGCATTGGTTCTGGCTCCAAACAAAATGTTTATAGATTATATTTCCGAACTCTTGCCAAACCTGGGAATCTTTGGCACACAAACGGACGTATATATGTCTCTTGCCAAGAAAGTACTCAAATGGGACGACAGGCACGTACTCAGCGATACGCCAGACAATTTGGAGATTAAGTCAATCAAAGGATCGTACGCCTTTTATCGCGGTATTCGCAAAGCGTTCGCCAGATACGTCGAACAAATACTTGACGAACTGTCCGAGTCAGTCAAATGGGTAGTCACATCCCGTTACGAGGAGCTCAGAAACAATCATTCAGATATCGATATTTACGAGAGCCTGGAATTGGCGGTCAGATACGCTTTCAATCAAAAGGAGCAAAACATGGGTGTCGCCGGAGACTATATGGGACAGTTGCGTAATATCAAAGATAAGGAAGCAAAGGTACTAAAGTTGATCAAGAAGCGATTGAGGTTGCGCAATATGTATATGGCGTTGCTAAAAGATCACGAAGCGTTTGAATCGGAAGGGATTCCTACCGCCACGATGAGGAATATAGAAGCATTTACCAAATCATATTTCAATATGACGGGTAATGTGCAGTTCCATAAGCAGGAAGATATACCTTTATTGCTTGAGTTGTCCATGTCCTTGTACGGATACCGAGAGTATGTAAAGGATGTGATCATGGTAGACGAGGCGCAAGACTACAGTATCGCTCAATTGCTGACCATAGCCAAACTGGCCGGACGCAACAACTTGATGCTGGCTGGTGACTTGGCGCAAGCGATCATCCCCCCGTTTTATATCAAGGATTGGCAGGATGTGGTCGAGATACTGCGCAAAGAGACGGGAGGTGATACTATTTACACACAGTTGAATAAGTCTTACCGCACTACGGTGGAGATCATTGACTATACGAATACCCTCCTCACCGATTTCATGCCAAAAGGCTTGAACCCGCCGGAAGCTGTACTCAGGCATGGCGATCCGGTCGAGACCATATCAATCGGTGCAACATTCGACGACGCTGATGAACAAACAATCAAAGATATAATCCGCAAAGTGAACGAACAATTTGACAAAGGCGCGTCCACGGTCGGCATCATTACCAGAGATCTCACCCATTTTCGCAAGGTCCATCAACGTTTGGTAAAACACAAAAACCTTTTTACCAGAAAATTGCATACCGAATCGGACGACAACCACTCGACCGGGGTTCTCGTATTACCGGTTGCCAAAGCCAAGGGGCTTGAATTTGACAGTGTGTTCATCATAGACGTAGACGAACCGACCTACGGGCGGGATGAGTACTCGCAACGCTTATTGTACGTCGCCATGACAAGAGCTCTGCACCGGCTGTTTATCGTCGGAAAATAGCGGTTGTCTCACCTAGGCCACTTTAGCTTTATACTACTACGAGCATGTCGAATCGCTGTATCGACCATACTATCGGGATCCCATTTTAAGTAGCGAATACCGTGAACGCACGGTCGCTCGCAAACAGCGTATTCGCAGAGATTCGTACTCACCAGCAGTCACTACGCCTGACCGCCCGGTCGGCAGGTTTTGTATGCACAGTACCGTAGACGACCACCCGGTCGTCAGCACACCAGCTGCATGCATAAGCCCCGGAAACCATCAACCATGGACTAACCACTCGGTCGTTACCGTACTGACTATCGGGGTATGACTTCCAGGAGTTGCCAATCTCGTACTGAACGCCTGGTCACTAGTTTTTCACACACGGCCTATAGCTGATCATTCGGTCACTAGATGGCTTTACCCCTCAGGTTTCCTTCGATAGAACGTTCTTCTATAGGCTATCTTCCAATGAAGATTTAGCACCCACACAGATCGATGACCACTACGACAGTAGATAAGATCTTATACCTCAGGCGCAGTTCCCCGACCGTAGGGTCAATTCGAGGACGAAGAAGTAAATCCCAAAACCTGGGGGCATGTACATACCATTTCCAATACTCAATAGTTTGACCCGACCTCCTGTCGGCTACAAGCTTAATTCCTCCAAAGCCCGGACGCGTGCGGTAAGAGGTGGATGTGTCGCCAACAACGACGCAAATACGGACCGGACGTCGCCAAGCGGATTTGCGATATACATATGAGCCTGTGCCGGATTGATATCCCTCATCGGGTTGCGCTTCAATACTCCATTTATCTTGTACAGAGCACTGATCATCGCCTCCTTCCCCGCCAATTTCGCGCCACCCGCATCCGCATGAAATTCTCTGGAACGCGATATTGCCATTTGGATCATCAAAGCCAGTAGTGGAGCGGTCAATAAAATGAATATCGTAAATATAGGGTTAATATCATTATCTCTATCTCCCCTACCCCGCCACAAAGCATTGCGTGTGACAATCGTGATCGCACTTGCAACCGTGGCGACTACGCTTGAGATCAAGATATCTCTGGATCTCACGTGAGTCAATTCATGCCCCAGTACCGCGGACAGTTCATCCTCGTCCAACAAATCGACCAACCCCCTAGTCACCGCCACCGCACTATGCGCAGGTCCCCTACCTGTCGCAAAAGCATTTGGGCGTGGATCGTCGATCATGTACAGTGTCGGCATCGGGATACCGGCTTGCCGTGCCAATCGCCCGACAATCTCGTATAGTTTCGGGTTTTCCTCTTCAGATAACGCACGAGCATGAGCCATCTTCAAAGCGATTTTATCCGAGAAGAAGAATGACACAAAATTGACAATCCCCGCGAAAAGTAGTCCAAACCACATACCTTGGCGACCCAGCAAAATAAACGACACGGCCACAAAAAGCACAGTCAACAGCGAAAATAACAATATCACCTTTACATAATTCATAGTCGCTCAGCCTGTTTGAACTTAAATTTCTTTCAATATCATATCTATGGTGATTGCGCAGCTCAAGATTAACATTTTCGTCGTGTCCTCACGTATATCCTTGTTTACCGATACATGATACTTATCCGCATCCGTTAAGATTTCCTGCAAACTTCCCGCCCATTTTTTGTCAATTGTGCCAATAGTATTGCCAGCAGCATCTTTTACGGTGAAATTCCAGGCGGTCCAATTGCCGGATATACTGCCAACCATATCGCCGGATCGCGAGTATAGCTTAAACCGCGGGGTAAGTAGCGAGAATTTCTGCTTGATATACCCGATCTCTTGATCGTCGGCACCCGACACCCGTATCGTACTCAGGAAAAATACCCGTTTCCTCTTAAGTGAAGATAATACACTCCCGTCCTTATCAACTATATCGAGCTCAAATTTCAGTAATTTTCTGTTGATGAAGAAGCGCAATAACTTATGTGCACGACTTAACTTTTCCTGGACCCCGCCGATTTGGACACCGTTTTTATCGTAAATTCTGTACGTGTTGGGCAATAGCTTCAATATTTGCACCTTCTCGTCGATAAAAAACTCATCGTGTTGAAAAAGTTCGGGCACTGTCGTGGCCATAGCTGTCTGTGATGAGATTAAGTGTTCATCGATCTCATGCGGAAGTATAGCATATGGAAGCTGGGCTTCAGCCATTTGCTATAATCACAGCATGTTCCTATACTTCGACATATGTAAATTTTATATCCTCGAGCAGCTTGCGTATCCATCCGAATTGATTTTCTCGGTCGCCAAACGCTTATTTAAGCTATTCTTCGTACTGTACTTTTGGCATATAGTACTTGGGGACAACGCCTCGCCCGACGAGTTCCTTCGCTTGATCGGCTACTTCCTGATCGCTGATGGGGTCGGCCGTTTCACCATGATCAATTCGAGAAACGTGGGCAGGACGATCAGGCATTATATGCGTCTTGGCAGATTCTCCAATATCCTACGGCTACCGATCGGCGCGATCAGATATTTCCATGCCATCGCTATCGGCCGGAACTTCGTACAATACTTATCGGCTGTGCTGTTCACCACTCTCGGGATCACGATCTTGAGTGGAAGTGGTATCAACCTTCTTGGCTTTGTGGCATTTTTGATCGTAGCGATAGGTTACGGAGTCGCTCTTAATACGATGAGTGCGTCACTCGGATTTATCTCAGCTCGCGCGAGCGGATTGTCCATATCTATTTTCAAAACGATCACCCTGTTATCTGGAGAATTGGTACCGCTTTTTTACTACCCAAAAATCGTGCAAAAAGTATTAACGTTCTCTCCCTTCCCATGGATGATATACGGCCCGTACAAAGGTCTGACCGACTTCCATATGAAAGAATATACGGTGGCAATGGTATGGATGATCGTACTCAATATCGTATTTTATAAATTGTGGGCCAGGGGTCTCAAAAGATACGAGGCTGTGGGAATCTAAAATAACCGACTGATCAATGAAAATCCGATATAGCGTAAATAATCTGATAAACGGTATGCGCACTCGTCTCGAGTTGATCAGGTTGGGCGTCAAATACGCCTGGTTCAACGATACAGCTTACCCATTGGATGGGATTACAAACCTCATAACAACTATCACCTACTCTTTGGTAGGTTTGGGATTATTCAATATTTTATACCGGCATTTCCATACTATCGGCAGCTACTCGGAAAACGATATGCGTTTCTTCTTGTTGGTCAGTCACGCTGCCTATTTTCTCAATTCGCTGACGTATTACAATATGCTTGATCTCGATCAATACATCAACGAAGGCGGGCTGGATACAATACTCACAAAACCCATACCTTCACTGTTCTTCATCGTACATCGCAGGATCAGCTTATTCACCATGTTGCGAGATGGACTTCCGGCCGTCATTGTCAACTCCCTTTTTGTCAACTTTAATTTGATTCATTTTACTTTTGGCAATCTTCTATCTGGGGTAGTCGTCTTGGTGATGGGGTTGTTTATCCTGCAAACGTTCCATTTCTTGGCAATTATCAGCGCGACATGGACAGGACGAAGCCGTCAGGCCAGCGGTCTGGCGTATGCCGTAGATCAAGCCATCTCCGGCAAAATCCCCTACGATGTCATGAACCGGAACATGAGACTTTTTCTTATCACCATCCTACCCGTCATGGTGACGGGACCTGTCGCCACATCTATCTTTTTGGGTAAAGGTAATTCAGCGCATCTGATTTCAATATTGTCCATAACTTTCGTCATAGCCATATTACTTAGACATTTAGCTTGGACATCGGCGTTGAGACGATACTCAAGTGCAAGTTCGTGATGTGACATATATTAATTTATTAAATAAACAGTACAACATGATGAAAAACAAACCTGTGATCAAAGTAAGCCATCTCACGAAAGTTTTCAAAACCAAACGCAAACATGGATTCTTCAAAGACATACTAAGACCGGATTATGTACTTACGAAAGCTGTAGATGATCTGAGTTTCGACGTCTTCACAGGTGAGTCCGTCGCTTTCTTGGGGCCGAACGGAGCCGGCAAGACTACGACCACAAAGATGCTGAGCGGATTGATCTACCCGTCTGCCGGTACTGTAAACGTATTGGGATTTATGCCATTTGACAAAAAGAGGGAGTTTTTGTCGCAAATTGGGTTGGTGATGGGGAATAAATCCGGGTTGAATTGGGATTTGACCACAAGACAAAGTTACGAATTGTATCAACGCATCTACAAAATCGACCCAGTCGTCTTTCAAAAAAAGGTAAATGAAATGACTACGCTATTACATACAAAGGACCTAATGGACATACCCATTCGCAAATTGTCCCTCGGTGAAAGGATGAAGCAGGAATTGATAGCATCATTTTTACACTCTCCCAAAGTGCTGTTCCTAGACGAACCGACCATCGGACTGGATATTACCTCCAAACACCTTATACGTAAGTTCCTCCGCGATATACAATCGAAATACAATGTTACATTACTTCTGACAAGCCACGATATGGATGATGTAGAAACGGTATGTGACAGAGTCATCGTGATCGACAAAGGCAAGAAAGTCTACGATGATACTTTGTCCAATCTTTCAAACACTTACAAGGATAAGAGATATGTGAATTTTGTATTCCGGGAGTTGCCACCGATGGAATACATATCATCGATACTGGAGCAGTACGACGCCTCCATCATCACAAGTCAAGATGAAGCCTACCTTGTGGCTGTGTCAAATACCGACATGGCCGGAGTCATCACCGCAATGACATCCGAATATAATATTGTCGATATCGATATTGAAAAGGTGCCGTTGGAGAAGATGATAGAAGATATTTTTGTTGCCGGATAAACTTGAGTGGATTGAGAAACAGGATAATCAGGAATGCAAGATGGTTTATTTTCATATATAATATTGTCATGAATTTGAAGATAGCGGTATCAATAGCGATTTTACTGTCATTGAGCGTCTTTATGCATATTCCTTCCACACATGCAAACGAAGACGGACAAAGACGTATTTTGTACCACTCCACCGGGTGCGAACATTGCAAAAACCTGTTGAATGAGTTGGACAAATACGATATACAAGAAAAACTCGACATCGAGTACAGAGACTCTTCATCGTTTCCCGTCGAATACAGGTCCGATTTTGCGGACTGTTTCCCGGACTCGCAGATGCGTACTGTTCCTTTCATGGTGTATGAGGGACAATGTATGACCGGCGAAAAGGAGATCAGAGATTTCTTACTGTCGCGGGCCGGGGTTGATACGTTGCACGATGGTGACAGCGATATCGACGAAGCACGCACTGCGGACCCGGAGGCAAGCGCAAAGGATAATACAGATCATGGCACTGTCCTTGATACCTCCAATGACAGCATATCAAGAAACGACAATAGTGATTCACATTTGTCACTCCTGCAAACACTCGGAATATTCAGCGGTGTCGCCTTTTTTGGATTAATCGGATACATACTCGTTTTCCGTTTCCGACTATAAGGCAGGGATAACTCTGGACATCCTTATTATTTCAGACTAACATATACGTGTGAGGTGATCATATATAAAATAAATCCATTAAAATCATGAAAAAAGCTTTTTCTTTTGTAAAAGGAGCGTTGATAGGAGCATTGGCCGGTGTCACGGCCGGGGTACTTTTCGCACCCAAATCGGGGAAAGAAACCCGTGAAGATATAAAAAACAAAGGTGTTGAGATCAAAGATAAATTTGAGTCTGCGTACAATACAGCCACCAAAGAAGTACATAAGAAAATCGCAAACTTGAAAAGCTTAGGTGAGGTCGTAGACGAAACCAAATACAGAGAATTGATAACAGACGTGATCAATGAGTTGAAAGCGAAGAAGACACTCGATCCTGCCGTCACACGTAAGCTTGGCGTCCAAATGCGTAAAGATTGGAAGAACGTGAAAAAGACGTTGACAAAGTAAATCGTACCGATAGCAAACTTAGATAAAATTGTACACGTTGAATAGCATGGAAGACAGCATGGATAATAAAATGCCTCTATTGGGTGATTCTTTCCCCGAGATCACCGTACAAACGACTCACGGTAAGGTGAATATCCCGGGGGACTTTTCAGGTAAATGGTTTCTGCTTTTCAGCCATCCGGCAGATTTCACTCCGGTATGCACCACCGAGTTTGTTTCCTTCCAAAGACACTTCGAAGATTTCAAAAGCTTGGGATGTGAATTGATAGGATTAAGTGTGGACCAGGTATTTTCACACATCAAATGGATCGAATGGATCAAAGAGAAACTGGATACCGAGATCGAATTTCCAATCATCGCGGATACAGGTGAAGTAGCGAGTAGATTGGGCTTGATCCACCCGGCCAAGGGTAGCAATACCGTGCGCGCCGTCTTCATTGTAGATCCGCACGGTGTCAATAGAGCGATTGTCTACTACCCGCCGGAAATCGGTAGAAATGTCGAGGAATTACTTCGAGTCGTCAAGGCATTACAGACATCTGACAAACATGGTGTAGCGACTCCAGCCAACTGGCCAAACAATGAATTGTTTCAAGACGATGTGATCGTGCCACCGGCGACTGATGTCGAGACAGCGCAACAGAGACTCAAAGATGCGCAAAGCGGGCACCACGAATGCGTGGATTGGTGGTTGTGCCACAAAAAGGTGAAATAACCCTACATTACGCGCGATCCGCATATAGTGAGACGAAGTTTTTGAGTACCAAGTGTGGGTATTCCAACTTCTCTTGATATAGTTGTTTCTTGATTCTCTCTGCATCAGCCGGGTCGAAATATCCGTTGTGTCGATAAATATCTATTCGCAAAGCGAATTCATCAGCATCAGCTTCAGGATGAAACTGTGTCGCGTAAACATTTTGTTCTATTTTAAACATCTGTACGGGACATTTCTCTGATGAAGCCAAGAGTACAGCTCCCGCCGGTAAGACACTGCAAGCTTCCTTGTGGCCGACCAAAGCGCGAAACTTTGCAGGTATCCCTTGCAGTAACTTGTCAGATATTCCGGCTTCGGTAAGTGTGACATCGACAGCCGATACAGTTTCCGGGAATTTGCGGTCCACTACCCCGCCACATATATACCCCATCTGCCCGGTCCCGGAGCATACTCCCAGATACGGGTAATCCATGTCGACAACACGTCGCAACAATACACCCAAGTCAGCCTCAACCCTTACCTGCATATCGGATTTTTCATCTTGCGGTGTGCTTACGTCAAACGGACTTCCACCGACAATCAAGGCGCTGTATTTTGTCAGATCCACATCTGCTACCGGCTCTTCTTCTGCCCTGATGCGATGCACTTCGTCTCGCGATAAACCAGATTTTGACAAAATTGCATTGAATTCACTGTTTGCGATTTCATCCTCTGGACGTAGCTGAATTATCAGGATTTTGCGTTTCGTCATTTCTCCGATTTTGTGAATATGAGCTTAGATGACACGAACTATATCATAAAAGTTATATTACACAAAAACATCGTAAATCCTATTTCCGATTGCAAGGAGCATGCAACGTCGGGGTTGGGACCCGATCTTCATACCCACTGATTGGGCGAAAACGCTGTTGTAATGCAGCTGGTCAACAAAGTGTCACCCAGTTTTAATGTGCAAAACAGAACCTATACGACATATACAAATACCGTGTGGTCACTGCTCTCACTGCACATTAGACGCTGAAAAGGCGCTTTTTCGGGGACATTTTCTCAAGATACGGCAGACAACACAGCAACCCGCTCCGTACGTATGTTTAGGTACATCGTTCCATCTACCATATCTACAAAGTATCGATAAAAACCGTGCCTGCAAGGAATACGCAGAGATCCCAGGATGTGCGCTCCAGAGCGACGGGTACTCACAAGCGCTTATACGACACAGTAAGTTGGTCATTAAATTCCGATTAAAATAATATTAACCGCAAGATTTTCTTGCCGGTTATTCCCATGGTGATAAGGTTTCCATGTCAAGTCTGGGGTTTAAGCCCGGGGTTCATCCCCGACTTGTAGCGATCGCGATCGGCTTTACTGCCAGGAAATTACGCTGGAGGTATTAAACCGAAGCATATTCACCACTGTCAACAAAAAGATCACACAAGCCACGGCAAACGTAAAATATCGTACATGGCCGTGTTGCGCCAAATGACCGACCAATACCCCCACCAGAGCGGTCGGGATAAAAGCGACGAAAGAAACCGTAGACAACGTGGTGGCCCTCTGCGAGGCCGGAGTTTCATTGTTGATGGCTATAGATATCCACGGAACCCCAATACTGCCAACCGCTGTAACCAACACGATAGGTATGGCACCCCAAACGCCGATCTTCACAGACAACAGCAACCAGACTGCAGCCATAGTCATGCTGAGCAAAGATAAACCAACAAAATCACTCATAAACTTTCTCAAATACGGCACACTAAGAGAAGTCGCCACCGCCACCAGTCCGGCAACTGTAAATATAACCCCCTGCGCCGTCGGACCGAATCCCAATTCCAGCGATACGGCCGGCCGTGTAAGACTCTCGGTAAACATATACATCGCGCCGGACAAAGTAAATATAAATGCGATATACGGCACCAAGCTCGACGACATAAGCCTTTTCGCGCCCAAGCTCATTTGGTGCAAATATTGTCTCATCGAGAATCCCAAGGTAGCGTCCCTTCGTACACCAGGCTCCTTGATTGCGAATACAAATGGCAGTGCAACAATGCTGGCCATGCCCCATGCTATATGTGGCAACGGCGGACTCAATTTGTACAGCCAAGTACCGACCAAGATCGTAGCGCTGGTGGCGACAACCCCCAAAGCCGTGCCAAACGAAATAACCCTGTCAAAATGACTGTCTTCATCTATTTCAACCAGACTGTCAAAAGCCATAGCTTCCGCACTGCCGGAATAAAGCGCCCACCCGAGTTGAGCTATCAAAAACCCGGCAAACATAGGCGCGTACGCGTGGCCAAACGTCATGACAAATATACCCATCCCCGACAACAAAAACGATACAAGCAAAGTTCGTTTCCTACCAATAATATCCGCCAACCCACCGGTCGGGATCTCCATCAGCATGCCAAAAAGAAACCCTATCGTGTCAAGGATCCCCATTTGCCCATAAGTCATGTACAACGACCAGAAGAAAATCCAGTTGCCGGTGATAAACCATGCATTCTTGAGGACCGTCAAGATATAGAAGATAATAATATTGCGATTACCAAATGTCGGAATACTCATGTCGCAATTATATACTCTGTGACTGCAATATCCAACGTCTCAATCTTGCTTGGCACGGATACCATCCAACACCCTGTCCAATATATCAGGATGAAATTGACGCACATCGGCCACCACCGGATGGTCTGCATCGCCATTGGTAAACATTATCGTCTTTTGGATAAGGTCATCCTTTCCCCTGTCTGGCAGGAAATCAGGGCGATTCGGGTAATTGAAAATAAGCAATTCTTTTTCTTTCGCCATATTCCGCAAAGCAACCAAAGCATCATCTATGACTTCTTCAGACACAGGTTTGACAGCCACCTCGGAGACCATTTCTTTGTCAGTCGCAAACCTGTCATGCAGTGGATGAAACGTATCGGCAGGCAATGTGTAAACTGAACCTTTTTGACCACCATACGCATATTCCAAAGCTCCTTCAAACCTTTCCCACAAATAAGGGACGTCAAGGTACCACCCTTGCGAGCAAATCAGGTCGTAATTGCGACCAAAGAACATCACAACTTCAGCTTTCTCAGGCAAGGCGTATATATACGCCTTGCCATGCGTACTCATCCTGGGTTTAATTAGTTTCAGCCCACCCATAGGCGAACCGTGATAAACGAATTTCATAGCTTCCTTTTATAGCACGATATATGCGATTCCTCAAGAAACATATTCTATCCGCATTCGTTGTCTGCCCATGCGGTCAGGTCTCATTATCCTTGTGGATTCAATATCGATCACCCCATACCTAACACGGCCTACACTCTAAAATCACAAACAACCGAATTTTAAATTTTAATATAAATTTGGACTGCTATCAGGTAGATACTTCAAATACTTGACCGCACGGTCAACCGTGAATATAATTCGTGTACACAATGATCAAAAAAAAGAGGATTACAAGGGAAGGGCTCCTAAACACAGCGACCGAATTAATAATGCAAAACGGTCTTGAACGCCTGTCCGTTCGGAGTTTATGTTCTGTCCTTGGGATCGGCAAAGGGTCTTTTTATACCTATTTTGCAAGTAAAAACGACTTGATGATTTCGGTTGTCAGATATGTCGCCGCGGACCGGCTGGACAGAAGCAAGGTATTGATCGCCAATATTGTATCGCCATTGGCACAATTGGAGAAGCTCATCGTCGAACCGACAGATGGGATACAAGAGTTCTCCGCCATATATGCCATGATTTATGATTCGCACCAGAGTATACGCGCTCTGGTAGCCACTGAGTATCTGAACAATTATATCCGTTTTGTTGCGAATATCATCCAAGATGGGATTGAGGCTGGTGAGCTCGTGGATATCGACCCCGTATCTTTGGCCACTATGCTGATCACCGCCCATGATTTTCTCGCGACCGCCCGGTCGGTCAATACTACGCATATTGATCCAGACGTTTACAGACAAACAGTTTTACGGCTTATCACCAAATGAGGCATTCCCTGTGATTAATGTCATCAGCCAGGAGTCGCGCTTACCCACCCAGTGAAGCCTCCGACTCTACGATCAGGATTGTCTATCGCAAATCCCCGTGAAACGATCGAGAGTATTCGCGTCAGCGACAAGCCAAGGTCCTGATGGTACATTACTCACCCGTATATGCGCAGACTCCGGTACATCGGTATATTGGACACGCGCCGTACATGGACGCCGGGATTCCGGTCCTACCATGGGTCCCACCCTTAGAGAAGAAACACCATGGCAACACCCCTAGTTATGCAAAATTCATGATTCACTCGTAATCATCGTCATGTCACCTGTTGTCCAAGAAAAAGGGCGGTATCACACGTCATTTCGTCATAAAATCTTTGATGGGACATGTAAATCCCATGACACGGATACTATCGCCATATCATGATATGGCTGTGTATGAGGTAATACGGACACACGCAAGATACGATGTAAACCGGGTCTGTCATTGTCTTTCTCGGATTACCTTAAATATCCTGTCACTAAACGTACTGATCCCATGACAGCAACGATCAACGAAGTCTCGTATTATCCTGTAGGTATGGGATATCGTGTTCAACTACGCAGCTACGTCCCATGACTTCGCCATATTTTGGCCAGCCGAATTTTCTTCGGCAGCACTTCACCCCCGACTTCTGGGCGTTTTCTACCGAAGTGGTGCACTCGCGGCTGCATGACTCGGCTTCGCCGAGTCATGCAATAATTGTGAAATAAAAGCTACAGGCTTCGTACAAAGCCCGTAAGTACACCATCAGCCCAACAAACTATTAGACCGCCACCAACCTGTAGTACGCATCCTATCGCCCGAAGGATGCTACCAAAGCCCGGGGTCGCCCCCCCCGCCCTCTTCCCTTCCCCAGAGAAATATGTTACGATAAGCGCGCATGACAGGAAAGACGGCAAATATGATTTGCTGGAATAGCTCAGTTGGTAGAGCAACTCTTTCGTAAAGAGTAGGTCATGAGTTCGAGTCTCATTTCCAGCTAAAGTTTTTGTTTTACGTCACATACACTCCATGCTCGGCGACACAGGTCGGTTATGGAGTGATTTGGACATCGTCGGAAATCAACAAATATGTACACATCACCCAATTACACATTGACACATTTGATGGTTGACTATATCGTCAAGGCAGAACTCGGCATTGCCCGCATCAAGATCATGCCCCTACCGCAAAAATACGTCGCCGACCTCCTGGAACAACTGCATATAGAGGAGATCGAGCAACTCTCAGAGCTCCTCGGGGAAAATATCGGACTTTATCGCGCAAAGCTCATCAAGAAAGGACGCCTAATATCCACGGCCAAAAAAGAGCACCGTATCTACAACAATTACCGCAACGCCTTGGATTATATCCGAGAATACGACAGTACGACTTCCATGCCGATATCGGTGGACCTCCTATTGCACCTAAACAAGTTGCTCGCGCGAGGGCTCCTGGAAGACTGGGATATAGGGAAATTACGTTCACCGGATGCGTTGCCAAACGAAGCGTTTGACAATTGGTACGTATTGCGCGACACACAGCATCATTATGACCTGCATTCATATTTTTCAACACTGATCACCTACCTCAATCGCCCGAAGACACCGGAGCATCGCCTGATACGCTTGGCTTTGCTGTTGTACGAGTTTATCGACAAGGCGCCACTCCAATCTCTCAATCAAATCACATCGGCCCTTTTCATGACGATACAGCTTAAGGAGTGGAATTACAGTCCACACAATATGATCTCCGTTGTCCGCATCTTCAATCACATAGACAGCGATCTCAAACACGCGTTTAAAATAGCCAAACGCAACAACGATATCACCATGTTTATAGAAGCCTTTTTGTACGCCTTCACGCTTGAACTGCTGACTGTGACAAGCACATACAAGGCGCTTTTCATGAAGAAAGTTCACAAGCAAGGCAAATTACACGTCATATTCAATACGCGGCAATTGCAGATACTTGATTACCTGGAAAGTTTCGGCAAAATTACCCGACAAGAGTATGCGAAAATGACAAAAGTTTCGTTTATGACCGCGTTTCGCGACCTCAAACAACTCATGAAAGAAGGGTATATCGAGGCTCACGGGACCGGTAGAGGCACTTACTATACATTGAACAAAGCAAAATCCGAGGATGTGGAACAACTCGCACAGGTAAACCGTTTGGAAGAGGCCAGATAATATAGTAAAGTCCATCAAACAACACTCGGGCGGGAGTCTTCAGGACTACCCACCCGTGTATTTACAAGAGCTTACCGGCCCCATGTCATTTATACCAAGGGCTAAGCTGGTGCCTATTTTTCCGCGCTAAGCCTCTTGCGTCGTACTACGTATCCCGCACTCAGGACGAGCGCCAAGACAGCCAACAAGACCACCGGTCGCAAGTCACGCCCGGTCGTACCCAACACTTCCCCCTGATTGTCCGATTGAGATGCGGTATCTGCAGAACCGTTGTCACCCGTCGTACCATCGGGATCATGAGTGGCGCCCAATACATCACCCGTATCGGATGAGGCATTGACAGTGACGGTGGCGGAATCGGTAGCCGTATCACCATCAGCGTCAGTCACAGTCACATCGCATGTGTATGTACCGGCAACTGTCGGCATAGTCACGGATGTGGTATTTCCACTGCAATCTCCGGACCACGCGTAAGTCAAAGGGGCGTTGCCTCCGGATCCGACAGCAGTCAAGGTTACCGCAGTACCTTCATCCACGGTCAATCTGGGGTCAGCTGTGATCGACACTGTAGGCACGACATCATTTACCGTCAACTGCCTGCTCACCGTAGTACATTCACCATCTCCAGTGACAGCGGTAGCTACCCGCAACGGCCACGTAGACATGACTGTGTCATCAAACTCGCACACCCTTAACGATACTGTGTAAGTACCTGCATTGTCATATGTATGAGACATCGATTCAACCGTCTCCGGCACCATATGAGTACCGAGAATTTCCCATCCTGCACCATCACCATAATCTACGGAAGCAGTCCATGGGGAGTCATCCATCATATGATCGTCGAGTAACCCACCAAATGCAGTATTGAAGTTGCTACTTGGATCTGTAAACGAACCCGTGAACGTGGCGGTGTCTCCTTCGTCTATCGTAGTATCACCATCCAGCACTACAACGGGCGGTTCGTTGGTAACCGTGATATTGACTTCATGAGTAGAGCTTCTGTTTCCGGCTTGGTCGGTCACATAGTATGTGAAGGTATAACTTCCTTCAGGTACGATGGATGTGTCCACAATAGCATTGTGATCGGCAAAGTTGACTGGGGTTGTGACTGTAACACCAAACGGCCCCAATATAGTGTTGACTATCAGTGGGTAAAGGTCATTCAACGTGCCACCCGTACCAATAGTGTGTATATCACGGGAGTAATCACGAGTATGAGTCATACCCACGGGATCCGTGTACGATACATGGATATTGATATCGGCAAGCCCCATATTGTCATAGACTCCGAGACCGTCGAGAAGCCCCAGGTTCACTGATTGTCCTTCGGTGAAAGATTGATCTGGGATCTCGTCAATTGTCGGAGGAGTGGCGTCCATAAAGAAATGCAACCCTAAAACATCTCTAAATTGGTTGATAGATGGAATGTCCTGTCTGGTCGCGGTGTCGTAGACCTGGTGAGTCATATAATACTCTCCATCAGGTAAAGTCGCCACACAATTGTTAAACGGCTGTGGCGTTGTCAAGGAGTATACGCTGGAACCTGACAATGTGACCAGGTTCGGTGCCCTTCGCCAACCGCAGAACGCTCGTTTCCCATTTTGACTAAAATTAAATGAGCCGTCGTCCTGCGCTTCAAATATTACATAAGAGTCCCAATACAAGCCAGATGAAGGTCTTGTATCTGTATATTCAGCAGTAAACGATAATCTGGCTAAATCGTTGACATACGGCACGGTCCCCGTCACTTCTTGTGTACCGTCCCATTGTCGATAAACCGCCGTCGGTGCATGAGTGTCGATAAATATACTCTTTGTCACCGTCGTAGTATTACCCGCCTGATCCGATACGGTAAGAGTCATCGTATTCGTACCTTCAGGAATGACGTCGGTTACTGTCGCTTCCCATGAATTGCCCGAAACGGTGGCGGGATATGTATGCCCGTTGACACTTAGCGAAACTGAACCAACGGCGTTGTCGTCAGTCGCTGTCCCTACGATCGTGGGCATACTGGCATTTGTCATAAACTTGGTCGGTTCAATCGTCCCACCTGCATATTTGATGGCATCAATCGTTCCACTCGGAGGGGTATCATCGTATGTAATCTGACAACTATCAGCCAATGTTTCAGTGCCTCCCAACGCCCAGGCGGATGCGTTGCCGGCGTCGTCCACCGCACGGACGGCAAATCCGTAGGTACCTTCCTGAGGCATCCAAGTGCCGTTATACTGAAATATTGAATTGGTGAATACCCTCTGATGCAGTCCTATCGCACCATATGGAGCATTGAAGGATGTATATTCATAGTGATTGAAATCATCTTCCGTGTTGTCGTCCCAATCCGGCCACATCCGTTGAATCTTGCTGTACGATCCACATGTATAAATCCTACCCCCTTCGTTGGGCGCTATGCGACGCAGTCCCGTCGGCACGGCGGGAGGAGTCGTGTCGTAAGTCAACCCTGTAACGTATGCGGTGTGTTCCGTATTGCCAGCAAGGTCGGTGGCATACGCTTTGACATCGTAAACCCCGTCAGCGGGAGGAGTCCATGTATATGTCCAATCATAGTCAGCATCCCCGTTTGCATTCAATGTGGCGATACTGTGCCAGTCGTCTGCCCCGGACACACTGTATTCCAATGTTACAGTCTGTACACCGAAATTGTCGGTCGAGTTCCCGACCAGTTGAAACGGCATATTCGACAAGTCATTGTCTGCGGGAGAGGTGAAGCTCGTTTGAGGGAGGGTATTGTCGACTGTTACGCTGACTACAGTATCTTGACTCCTATTATCTTCCGAATCCCTAGATGCAAATATTATAGTGTATTGTCCATCAGGTTGTGTAGCGGTACTCCACGTATATAGTACAGCATCATGATTACTACCATTCAAAGGGAACCCCGGAGGTGGTACATTGACCGTACCTGGTCCTGCTACAGTGGTACCACTCAAATTTCGTACCACCAGCCAATAATGTTCCGGCCCATAGCTACTCGTACCATTTATCACTCCGTCCGCATTATCATCAATCCATCCGGTGATATCCACAGTCCCGTGTACGTACGCCCCATCCATAGGGGATGTGATGTAACTTACGGGCGCCGGGTCCACGATGGTCACGTTTGTCGTCTGATGGGAACTTGTACGACTGCCAGTATCAGTCACCCAATATTCAAAAGAGTACGTACCTGCTGGTGACGAGGAATTGGCTGAAACATCCTCCGGTACCACGGTTGGCATGGAAGTACCGAACCTGGCCATATACAAAGAATTAACAACATCATTTGCGACGATATCAGCATCCTTTGTATCCCCGGGGATATCCGCACAATAAGATGCGGAGATCGTGGACACACCGTTTTGCGGTGTGAACAGTAGGTCAAAACATATCTGATCAAGATTATCTATGGTTGAAGTCGCATGCACAGTCACCGTCGGCACCGTGTCTCCGGGCTCCAATCTAACATCACCAACCCCAAATACAGTAGGGTCTTCAGTCGCCGCCCTGACAAATACGGCGGGCGTACTTTGCATCAACATCACTGATACAGTGATGACTGACACTATCTTGCGAATGTTCTTCCGGAGCACTCGCATCACACGTGAAATCACCATGATGGATAATTATTAAAATTTAATTAAAAGAGCAGAGCAGTCTTTGTCCGATAATAACAGATTTCAGAGTGCGTTGCAAGCACGCTAAACCAGCCGTGAGTAACGATGCGTGCCACATGCAATGAAGGTCGCTCAACAAGAGAAGCCACGAACCATTCGTCGGGATTATTTTGGTAGGAAAACCGGAAAATAAACATTTCCTTAAATGCCAAGGAACCGTATGGGCTGTGCACACCCTATAGTCGATTATTGTCTAACGGATGCTTTTGGCGACCGGAATGCCGACCAGAGCTTCCATGCAATACGAAAATTGTAAAGGGTTATGAAACCAGAGCAAGGGCTATCAATTCAAATTCTCAAGCTTTATCAAACACCATGATCATAAATTCCGGCACGTTTGTAGGATACTTCGGTGAGTACTTTTCTATGAATTCTTGAGTGAAAGGCGGATAGTACGTGCGTACATGCGTCAAACCACGTTCACGAGCCATCCTTATATACTCTTTTTCGCTCCTGCCGTATGTAGGTATTTTCAAATCTCCAAAGGAATATAAACCTTCATTCTCTTGCGAAAAGAAGTTCCCTTGCTTCAAGCCTTCCGATATAAAATCAGGGTTAAATGTAGCTACGATAAGTCTACCACCGTTTTTCAATATTTTACTTATACGAGATAATACATCTTCCACGTCTTGTACAAATTGAAGAGACATCACGCAGGTTACGGCATCCAAGGTCCCGTCGCCACATCCACTCTTATCCCAGGATCGATAAAATCGTATTTGCGGAAAAAGTTTTCTTGCCACGTCCAGCATACCCGGCGAATTGTCTATACCAGCAACCGAAAAGCCAAGCTCATGCAGATAATGACAAAAACCGCCGGTTCCGCAACCAAAATCGATTACCTCTCCACTGTCGGGGAGATTACCGATGATCACAGGCCATGCTATTTCCACATTATCTGCGGAGTCTTGATGCTTGACCGACCCCGTGATGTCGAAGTTATCCGTCAATTGTCCCCATTTGTCAGATGCGAGCCTCATATGCACATGTATTGTAATCTAACTGCGCCATTTGAAGTATACAACGTATGGTGGCACCTGGTCCACCAATACTTGCAATATCAATACCCCTCGACCGTTCTGACTTTTTCGATATAGAAGTCGTCATTACCCCACATGAAAAAATCATCCCAAAATCCGGGATATACCTTATGCCTCTCGATCTCCGATCTGGTAAGCCAGTAATTTTCGGTACGCCCATTGTCGGCCACCCGGTGAAACTCACCGCGCGGGTTTTTACCTTCGTAAACAAACTTATAGATATCACGCAATAGCTGGCCGGTCTCATCAAAATCAATATAATGAATGACCTGCCGCAGTTCCAGTTGAGCTTCCAGGCCAGTTTCCTCCAGAAGCTCCCGTCTGGCCGTTTCGAAAGTTGTTTCACCAAAATGAACTTTGCCGGCCGGGAATCCGAGATGCCCCTTCCAAGGCGCGTACAACCGTTTTGACATCAGGTACTTTGTTTCTCCTTTCACCTCCTTCGATACGCAAAATACCGTGATGATCATCCCTTGATCAAGTAATTTCTTCTTTGAAAACTCAAATGAATCCGCAAACCGTTTACCAAGCTCCGTGAGAACGTAGTATTTCTTACCGTTACGGCGATCCACCGCTACCAACCCTTTTTCTATGACTGTTTTGATGTGGTATGTGAAATGATCGGTCGCGACGTCATGCGGCCTCAATACGCCAAACGTGGCCGGACCTGTCCTCGCCAGGTCGTTGATGATTTGCATTTGTATATCGTGCAGGTCCGTAAACCTGTTTAAATCGTTCCGTTTCATTGCCAAGCTATTGTCATGTGATGAACAGTGGATTATAAATAGCAAATATAAGCCTCTTCAAGTGAAATTGATTTAACCTGCGCAAATGTTGTGCAGAACCGCAAATTCCTACATTCTATTTCCGATTGCAACGGGTATTCAAAGTCGGGGTTGCGACCCGGTCTTCGAACCCACTGATTGTGTGGCAACGCTGTTGTAGTAGGTATAGTTGGCAAGATTTCGGCTCGGCCAAATATGCAAAATAGAGCGTATACGATATATACAAATGTCGCGTAATTACAGTTCTCACGGCACACTGTGCGTCGCGACAGAGCTTTCTTAGTGACATTTTCTCAATATACGACCGATGACACGTCAACATGCTCTGCACCTATACTCAGGTACGCTATATCGTCCGCTGTCGCTATAAAATATCGATAAAGGCCATGTCTGCAAGGAATACGCGGAGTCCCCGGGATGCGCGCTCCAGAGCGACGGGCACTCGTAAACGCCTATACGACAACGTAAGTTGGCCATTAAATTTCGATTAAAATAATATTAATCGCAAGATTTTCTTGGTGATTATTCCCATGGTGATAAGGTTCCTTTGTCAAGTCCGGGGTTTAAGCCCGGGGTTCAACCCCGACTTGTTGCGATCGGAATTAGAATGCAGAACGTGTGTTCGAAGTCCGGGTTGTGATATACTCCCAGTACTTTTGCTGAAGTGGCGGAACTGGCAGACGCGCATGGCTTAGGACCATGTATCCGTTTTCGGATGTGGAGGTTCGAGTCCTCTCTTCAGCAAATGGCATCGTGATGACGCTTAAACTGTGCATTGACAATGCAATGATACGTAAACCGAAATTTGTGTTGAAGCCGTTTCAAGAAGTATTGCTCGGCAAGGGCGTATGCCCAGGATGTATGAAACCTTTATCTGGAGCCGAAATTATCGTACACGATTACAAACCGGGAGTTGATGTATTGCAATGCAAATGTCGACGCAGATTCACCCACGACAAAAAGAAAAATCGGTACAAACGTCTCTCATTGGAAAGCGAAGAAGCTCTCTTAACAAACAGGAAGAAATAATGTAGAATCGCCTTGTCGTATTGACGTACCAGGCCGCCATCGTCTAACGGTCAGGACACCGGGTTTTCATCCCGGCAATCGGGGTTCGATTCCCCGTGGCGGTAAAGTCATCACGAGCGGTCCTTGCTCAAAACACAGATAGTCAACCGGATATGCAACTTATTGCAAAAAACACGTCATCAAGAAATTATGTACTGCTGATCCTCGGGATATTCGCATTACTCTTGAGTGGTCGAGCCAACCTTGCGGCATCGCACTTCATAGAGAACCATTTCGGTCCACTCGCCGTATCGGCGGATTTACTTCATTCTGTCACGCCGTTCAACCCATGGGCCCTCAAGCTTTTCAATATCGTCGACCTTGTCACCATATTCCTGTTAACCGGATTGATACTCAAAGCCGATACGCGCGTCGTGACAGTGGCCCAAGGAATATGGATATTAAGCGTCATCTACATACTCAGAGCCTTGATGATACCGCTTACTCCTCTCGGGCTTCCCTTGACAGAAGCAAATTGGCGCGCCGCAGCATCACATACTGTTGCCCCACACACTGTACAAGGTTCTTTGGATACTTTTCTCCGTTTGTTTCAGAAATATGTATGGGACAGTTTCGCATCAATACATGGTGAATTCCCATCGGGACACCTGGCCGTCGTCATGGGATTGGGTTTACTCCTGATACAAGTCACACATCGTAAATGGTGGTCGATGGCGTTGACTATCCTCCTCAGTCTAAATTTGATATTCCTGTCGGTAGCCGGACGTACGCATTACACTATTGACTTCATTGGCTCGATATTCATCGCATGCGTCGCAGTCAAGTTTGTAACTTACGCTTTTGAAAAGATGGATGTCTCAGTCAATTTGTAGGCCCCGTTTTGTATTTGTCTGCAAATTGTACTTACACCATCCGGAGGAAGTGATATACTTATGTCAATCTGAATTTTGAAACAAACTGCTCATGGGAATGTACGACGTGGATATAAATAAGAAAACCGGCTTCGAAAGAGTTTCGGCCGTTTTCGGGACTGTAGGATCCGTCATTTTCGAAAGTATCGAATCAATCGTGATTGCTCTTGCCATCAGTATCGTATTATACTTGACGCTGATCACTCCACACCAAGTTGACGGTCAATCTATGATGCCGACATTTCGCAACCAAGAGCATATCATCGCAAACAAGATCATCTACAAACTCAGAGAGCCACGCAGAGGTGATGTCATCATTTTCAAGCACTCCCCTACCGAGGATTACATCAAACGAGTCATCGGAGTGGCCGGAGATGAGATCGCGATCATAGACGGACATGTGTATATCAACAATGAGCAATTGGATGAAAGCGATTATCTTGCAGACACAGTCCGGACGATGCCGGGGCCGGCTCTACCAGAGGGTCAACCGTTCACCGTACCTGCGGGGCATATTTTCGTCATGGGAGACAATCGCCCTCACAGTACGGATTCCAGAGTTTTCGGACCGGTGGAGTTGGAGGCTGTCAAAGGTGAAGTAATTTTCGTTTATTTCCCGTTTAACAATATGAGGATCATCACAGGACCTCATTATAATCTCAACTGATACTATGACGACACTTGTTTTTGCCAATCAAAAAGGTGGAGTCGGTAAGACAACTTCGGCATTGAATGTTGGCGCATACCTCGCAAACGCCGGGAAGAAGGTGCTTTTGATCGATCTGGACCCTCAAGCGAACCTCACCTCGGGTATAGGTTTTTTTCAACAGAATAATATGTCGAAATATCCGGCAAGCGAGGAAAACAGATATTTGAATACTTATGATATCCTGATCAACGGCAAACCAATCAGCCAAGTTTTCACATTCACAGAAATCGATAATTTGGCCATCGTCCCATCTCATATATCCTTGGCTGGCGCTGAAGTAGAGATGGTCAACGTGATGGCAAGGGAGGGCGTGTTGAGGAAGGCTTTGGACGACTTACATGAACCCTTTGATTTTGTATTGATAGACTCCCCGCCTTCATTGGGTTTGCTTACGATCAACGCTCTGAACTCTGCCGACTATGTGATCGTCCCGATACAGTGTGAATACTACGCGTTGGAGGGCCTTGGGCAACTTACCAACACCATGAATTTGGTGAAAAACATAAATCCGAAGCTTGAGTTGGGCGGTATCATCCTGACAATGTTTGACGCGCGCACAAAGCTCTCGGCCCAAGTGATGGCGGAGGTGAGAGAGCATTTCCCTAAGCTTACATTTGAAACCATAATACCGCGAAATGTCCGTTTATCTGAAGCCCCGTCGCATGGAAAAAGCATCTTGCAATACGATGACAAGTCTCATGGCGCCATCGCGTATGCTAAGTTGGCGCAGGAGTTCATCACAAGATTTACATAATCTGATACAATAAACTATGGCGGAAAAACAAGCACTCGGCAAAGGATTGGCTGCTCTGATTTCATCTGGCGCTATGCAAAACGAGAATTCTGCATACAACCCGTCTTTTGACATTTCATTGGTCGAGCCAAACCCATACCAGCCTCGTATGCAATTTACACCGGAGGATTTGCAAGGGATCATCGAATCAATACAAGAGCACGGCATAATCCAACCCCTTGTGATCACGGCTAATCCAAACAAAAAGGGCATGTACTATATCATCGCCGGAGAGCGCAGGTACAGAGCCGCTCAGCAGATGGGATTGAAGACAATCCCCGTGGTCATCAAAGAAGCATCCAAGCAGGAGATGTTGGAGCTCGCGCTTATAGAAAACATTCAACGCAAGGATCTCAACCCTCTCGAAGAAGCCTCGGCTTTTGAGCAACTGCAAAACGAGTTTGGTCTGACCCAAAGAGAAATCGCCCGCAAAATGGGACTGCAACGATCTACAATCACCAATAAGCTCCGATTGCTACAATTGCCCGCGCAAGTCAGAGCCGCAGTACTCAACGGCCGTATCACTGAAGGACACGGGCGTGCGTTGCTCGGTATAGAAAGTGAATCATCGTTAATCGCCGCGTGCAATATAGTAATCAAAAGACAGTTATCGGTCAGAGACACCGAAAGGATGGTCAAGAAGATCAATATGGGCAAACGCAAGCATCTGCAAAGGAAGGTGATCGCATATACTCGCTCGACAAAGGCGATCGCAGACAAGCTATCCAAGAAGCTTGGATATACCGTGCGTTTCCGTCAACTGCAAAAGGGAGGGCAGATGATCATCCGATTCAATTCGGATGAAGAACTTGAAGATTTGACGAGGAAGATGCTCAACGATTGAATCGGCGGAGATTGATGCAAATCACAATTGCAACTCTTGTCGCAATTTTTCGTATATCACTATAGCCCCGCTGATGCTTACATTCAGCGACCCGATCCCCCGCCTCATGGGTATTGACAATGCTCCGTCCACTCTTTCCAGTACCTTGGAAGATACACCGGTATCTTCGGACCCGAGAACAAACGCCACCGGACCGGTCAAATTCTCTTTATAAATTGATTTACCTTCCATATCCATGGCATACACTGAGATATCTTCCTTCCGTAGTCTTTTGATTGCGTTGAATATATGGGTCTCCACTATGGGTATTCGCAAAGCGGTCCCCATGGAGATACGTATGATTTCATCGCTCAGCAAATTTCCGGTCTGCTTATTGGTGATAATGCCATTGACACCGCCGGCAAACGCCGTCCTGAAGATAGCGCCGAGGTTTTGCGCGTACTTGATTTCGTTTAAGATAATATAAAAAGGGATATCGCCGTTTTCGTATGTCTGACTGAGCAATTGCTCGAGAGAGTATTGGTTGTCGATTTGCATAAATCCGATCACACTCTCGTTGCTGGAAACTCTGGATCTTCGCGATATGGATTTACGTGACCGACGTTCGATCGGGATACCCGCTTTTCTTGCGTGCTCCACTATGGCTTTTGTCTTGACGTCCTTGTAAGCGTTGTTGGCGATGATCAGCCTGGTGATGGGTTTGCCGTCCTCCAGAAGTTCCAACAAAGCGTTTTTGTTTTCAATTTGTACGAAACGCTGTTTTGCCATACCTGATTATAACAGGGAGATATGAAAAAGAATACTTGGACGCAAGTTGGCCCATATCACGCGGCCGATTTCGATGTTTTGCTTTGCTTTGGCGAGGCAACTTCGGCGGGGACCACGTCCACATAATATTTATTGCGCTTGTGGCCAGTCATACGCCTAAAACGCACCACACCGGCAGTCACCGCATAGATGCTGTGGTCTCTGGATAATTTTGTACCGATACCGGCATGAAATACGGTCCCGCGCTGTTTCACCAAAATATTTCCATTGATAACCGATTGCCCGGCATATTTTTTAACTCCAAGCCGCTTACCGACCACATTCATCGTCGTTGCGACACTACCTGCTGCTGCGACTTTAGACATAAAACATATCAATCACAATTTATTACCACGCAAAACAAACTCATTGATTTGCATCATTCGCCAATACCTTGACAAACGTGCGTATTATACATATGAAATCAAACTCTTTCAAGTACAAGTATATTTCTGCGAATAATGCTTCGAGGCCTTTGCGAGTACAATTGCATACCACGCAACGCAGATGGCGTTCTCCACAATTTTTTCCTGACAAAATCCCGAGTCGTGGGAGTCAGCCAGCCATGCTGCGATTTGTAGGATGGTACCACCGCCACCACTTTCAAAGGACGGTGCTGTATTTTTTCAATCGTTTTGAAGGTGTCACGCAACAATGAAGTCACTTCGTTTACCAATTTTTTGGCTTTCTTGACGGGTATGATATTTTTTTGCGGTGGACCCATATACGGTTCAAAGACCACGCCACCGATGTCGGATTTGGTTAACCGAGAGTAAATTTTCCCGCGTTTTTCATGCATATCAAACTGAAAGACATTTTGTCGAGTTGAACCCAGGTCGTATTCCTCCGCCAACCATGCCAGATTGGCCCGCAACGCCACGACGCTTTCCGGGCTTTTATCAGACAACAAGACATTGTACCCTAACAGCAATGCCTCCATACCCAACACACCCGACCCCGCGAAAGGGTCCCATACTGTGTTGCCGATCGGCAACCCCAGCAGATTTACCATAGTTCGGGCCAGTTTGTGTGGCAAGACACCCATTTCCAGATCAATCAACGGCTTCTCGGTATCCCTCTTGACGTACCCGCTCATATCTTGCACCCCCAGAGTGATGCCAAACCTTGTCGATATGCCAGTTTGCGTCTCGTTCACATCAAACACATCCAGTTCAAAACCCGAGTCCAACAAGTCGTTGTACAAGACCTGCGCCGTGTTCAGAGCATTCCCCTTCTTGGGGAGGATATATGCGTATTTCAACCCTGCACGTGTCAAATCGCGCTTAATGGAATAAGCCAATTTCTTCAGTTCGCTGAAATCCAGTGATGATGTATATGCGCTTAACCCGAACCTGCGCTTGGTAGATTTGGCAGGGCGGTTCCTTTTCTCGCTCAGGATATCCGACCTATATGCCGGCACCTTGGCAATTTGCACATCGTCCGGTAAAAATACCCCGTATTTGACAAATGCCCCGGTGCGCGCAAAAAGCTCTCGAACCGTATCAATATCATCACAGCCGACTTCAAAAAATTCCACATCACGACGAATGACAAAGCTGTTGTTCAAAATCTCTCGCAGAGATTTCAGCTCGGCAAACGCCAAGTCTTTGTTTTTACCGGGAATAAAGAAATATTTCACCATATCGCGTAAATTTGCTTATGGTGTAGTCTACGCTTTTATTTGCGTAATTTCAATACGTGTAAGATGAGGCCTGTATCCCCACCTTCGTCTATATCGTGATTTTGCTTTGTAATCAAAAGCTTTGATCTTCTTGCCCTTGGTCTGCGCCAAAACTTTTATCTCGACTTCTGCGCCTTTCACATGCGGTTCACCCACCTGTACAGAGTCGCCGACCTTGATCATGAGCACGTCTTTCGTCTTGATAGTATCACCACTTTTGGCATCCAGCTTATTCACTTCAAAGACGTCACCCACATGGACTATCAATTGAGAACCTCCGATCTCCAACACGGCAAAATCGGTTGCTGATGCGTCTTTCGAAGCCCTTGATGCGGGAGCTTCTTTCTGAGTTTTGTTGGATGTTTTATCTGCCATAACTTCGTGAATTTTAAAGCAAAATATCCTTGGTGTCAACAAATCCGTTTATAGACTCGTCTACATCTTTGGAAGCGACCACTACGGCTTGCACCAACGCCAAAGAAATCAATGTGGAAAGCATGATCGACCCGCCGGAACTCATCATCGGTAAAGGAATTCCCGTCTGCGGTATCATCCCCATATTTGTCGCCAAATTCAACGATATCTCCAAAAACAACTTCCATGCGATGCCGGTAACCAGCAAAGACGCGAATAAGCCGGACCTCATATGTCTGTACAAATAAAATATCCGCCCCACCAATGCAAAATATAGAATCATCAGAGCAAATGACCCCAAGAAACCGAATTGTTCGGCAAATACGGCGAAGATGAAATCGTTCGTCCTTTCAGGCAGGATCTTCAATCGACTTTGCGTCCCCAGTCCGAAACCTTTCCCAGTCAACCGCCCTGAACCGATGGCAATGATGGCTTGACGCCTGTTGAATTGCGCGGCTTCATCGCCTTCGTTTGGATTGAGGAAAGCTTCAACCCTGGCCTTCTGGTAATCCGCCAAATGTATGTGCCTTGCGCCTCCATACACCAACACTGCAGATACCATGGAGATCGCTGTCACGACGACGAAAAACTTTTTGTACCGTTCATCACCCGCCATGGCAAATACGCTCAGTATACCGCTCAAAGCCAATCCCGTAACTCCGATACTGCCGGCGTGCAACGCAAATCCCGCACCGCCGATTATCGCCAAGACAAAGATTGCAACCCCCATTGCGTTTCTTTTTTGTTCCTCAAACACCGTAAAGACCATCACGCCCCATAGAGCTACATACAATACTGTCATACCCAAATGAGGTTGAGCCAAAAGCAACGCAACCAAAATCCCAAGTCCTATCAACGTGAGTGCTACCGCCCTCACCTCGCCTATACGGTCTTTGTAAGACAATACCGCACTCGTCCATATGATCAGTATCACCTTGACAAATTCGGAAGGCTGTATAGTCATACTCCCTATACGGATCCACCTGTCCGCCCCGGATTCCGCACCACCGACACCCATAAACACCGTATACAACAACAATATGACGCCCACGGCAAACAATCCCCCGGCCACCGGTAAATACCGTAAGTACGAAAAGTCAAAAAACAAGGCAATCACTATATACACAACCAGACCGACCCCTATAAACAAAAGCTGAGAGGCGACGATCCCGTGGAAATCGAAACTACCGTCCGGTTTCAACTGCGTGGACAACAGAGTGATGACACCTACCAGCAACAACAACACCACAATGATCAGCGACAACCAATCCAGCCTGCCCAACCTGCGTCGTAGACTACTCATATACAATTATTTCTTATGTGGCAAACTTTCGCAAGCAACCCCATCGTGATCGTTGCCATCCAACCTGTTGACATTATTCCCACTGCCTCCACATTTTTCAAAGAAGTCCTGAGCATCTTCCTGATATTGGAAATCCGAACAATTCATCTCGTCGCTGGTGCAATCATCCCCTATCTTCCAAAATCCGTTCTCGGTCTGTTCCACCCTGGATTCTTGCAAAGAACCAGTCTTGACCAATTTTCCAAGGTCGTAGTCCGTTTTGGAAACCTCCATACCCAACGCCACAAGCAATAATACGACAGCGGCGACGATAAAGACTCTCAATTTCGTCCAAAATACAAAAAGGACAGCCAGTATAGCAAGCAACACCAGTATCAGTATGATCCTCGCTTTCGAATTTCTTCTATAATACCCGGCTTTTGACTTGAGAGACATTTATATGCGGTTAAAATTTAATTGGCAACCCACTCGACGCATTGTTATTCATCATCGGGTCCGGTACATTTATAACATAATCGCAGGTTCAGCACCATTGTCAACTTATGATCGCGATTCGCAGTTTATGTCCGTTCACATCCATTTCCTCACCCTGCATAGCATCATTTCGCCGTATTTCCGTTGCATTCACTTTCTCACGTATCAGAGCATCGTTGGCCTCCAACACTTCCGTCAGCATCTCGTCGTCCGTGTCGTATTCGAAAACAACCTGATCCGATACCTGCAACCCGGCCTTTTTCCGCATGACTTGCATATTTCGCAGAAGCTCATTTAGGACACCCTCTTTTGCCAACTCATCATCAATTTGGCAATCCAACGCCAGGAAGATCTCGCCCTGCTCTTGTAATATGACATCTTCCGCATCCGGTACATCTTCCTTGGATTCTACACCAACTATTTCTTTCACATTTATCTCGTCAGCCAATATATTCGCAAACTCCTCGCTTGCAAGAGTCGTATAAGCACGTGGCAAAGGTTGCCGCAACTTGATCCGCCGATCATCACGTATCGCCAATCCCAAAGAAGCGAGTTCTCTGACCTGCGCCATTTGTTTCATCAAATCCTCATCGATAGCTTCTTCATTGGCGGATGGGTAATCTTCCAAATGTACGGATTCCCGACCTTCGTCAGTCGATCCGGCCAAATTTAGATACATCTGTTCGGCTATAAACGGCACCACCGGAGCGATCAATTTGCTTAGGCCCAACAACGCCATATACAACGTCGCCAATGCCATCTTGTCTCCATCGCGAAACCTTGACCGCGAACGACGTATATACCATGTGGACAACTCTTTGACAAACGACTCTATCGATCGTGTGGCCTTGGCCAACTCATATTTATCCAGAGCTTCGTTGACACGTTTTATCAAATCGTTCAACGCACTTACCAGCCATTTGTCCATCAGAGTACCCTCTTCACGTACGAGCTTGACCTTGGCTTCCATTCCCTTCGGCAGGCCTGTCGGACTCCAGTAATGCATATTCGCATATGTGACGAAGTATGCGTAACTATTCCACAAAGGCAGGAAGAACTCACGTCGGACGTCCGCTACTACCGAAGGTCCAAATTGCGCATTTGACGTGATATTGAGGCGAGCATAATTCCATCGGATCACATCCGCTCCACCCATAGCTATGGCATCTTTAAACGATATTCCGTTTCCTTTGGTCTTGCTGATTTTCTCATTGTTTTCATCACGTAATTCCGCAAACGCCAACACGTTTTGGTATGGAACCGACCCCTCCAGTATCACACCGAAAACAAGCATCGAATAGAACCACAACCGCACCTGTTCCTGCATTTCCGTCACAAACTCTCCGGGATACCATTTTTCCCAGTATCCCCTGTTGTCAAAATACCCCAAAGTGGAAAAAGGTACCACTCCGGCATCCAGCCAACAATCGCCCACATCGCTTACCCGTGAAACTTCCTGCCCACACTTCGGACACTTGATCCGGATATCGTCAATCCACGGTCTGTGCAAGCTTGGTAACTCATCAACTTTCTCCGGATTCACGGCCAGTTCTCTCAACTCCTCTTTGCTACCTACGACATGAAGATTACCGCATTTTTCGCACTCATAAAACGGCAATGACAGTCCGTAGAATCTCTTGCGACTTATCATCCAGTCTCCCATATTCTCCAACCAATCAAACATCCTCTTGAGCATATGCGGAGGTATCCAATTTGCGCTGGCGGCGCTGTCTTTGAGTTTGTCGCGTATGGCGGTCACTTTCAGGAACCAATTGTCTTCCAGCCGGAACAATACCTTGGTCTTGCAACGCCAACAATGCGGATAACTATGCGTATATTCCTCGACTTTGTACAGAGAATTGTTTTCCTTCAACATTTCGATCACCTCGTCGGCCACATCGTGAGCGTATTTACCCACCAGCTGACCGTAACCGTCCACAAATATCCCGGCGGAATCTATAGGTGTCAACGATGCAGCTCCTAGGCTTTGTCCCAATTCAAAGTCTTCCGCTCCGCAACCCGGGGCGATATGCACTATACCCGAACCCGCCGTAGCCTCTACCAAATCCCATTCCACGACCTTATGCTCCACTCCTTGCTGAGCCGGCACATCAAACAACGTCTCATATTCTCTACCAATATATTCTCCGATATCAACTTGCTCGTAATCGTCAAAGCCAAATTTTTGAGCAACTTCTTCCAACATGAGCAACTTCCTGCCTTCGTAGTCCGTCCTGACATACTGATACTTCGGATTGACCGCCAGCAAGACATTCGCGACCAGCGTCCACGGTGTCGTCGTCCATGCCAACAAATATTCATCTTCCTTACCGCCTTTGAGTTTAAACATCACGTATACCGAAGTGTCTTCGATATCTTTGTATTCATCGGCCTGCTCGTGTTGCGACAAGCCTGTCTCACAGCGAGGACACCAAGCCGTCGGCGATTGCCCTTTGTACAATAGACCTTCCTCATAAGCTTTTTTCAGAAACGCCCATATCGCAAGATTATTTTCTTCAGACATAGTGTAATAACTATTCTCCCAATCCATAAACATGCCCAACCTCTCGGAATCTTCGGTCTGCAATTTGGAATACTTGTTGACGCGCCCTTTGCAAGCCAACGTGAAATTATCCAGCCCATAATCTTCAATATCCTTCTTGCTATTGAAATCAAGCTGTTTCTCAACCTCTACTTCGACCCAAAGTCCTTGGCAATCAAATCCGTTTTGGAAACGTTGCTTATAACCTTTCATATTCTTGTATCTCTGGACCAAGTCCTTATAAGACCTCCCCCAAGCATGGTGCAAGCCCATCAAACCGTTTGCCGTGATAGGTCCGTCGATAAATGAAAAACGTTTCTCAGAGTCCTCGTTTCTTTTGAGGTATTTGTCCAAAATATCGTTTTCCTGCCAGTACGATTGAATTTTCTCCTCCATCGCCACAAAGTCCTCGCGTGTGTTGACTGGTGTGAAAT
>JALWDW010000007.1 GCA_027036675.1 Candidatus Dojkabacteria bacterium | reverse complement strand
TGTCTATATATTCTACAGATTCCACCAGCGGGTTTTGTTTAATTTGTTTTACATAATCCAATACCTCATCTTCCGGTGCCTCGATTTCAAAGTATACCGTCAGGTGTCGTTCTTTTTCGTATTGTTGCACGGCCCGATTGGATATGTATGCAAGGGACAATAGGATGGAGTTGACCGTGATAAGGACCGTGGCGACAATTATCGTGGCGATAGCCAACCACTTGTTGGAGATCATGTTTTCTTTTGTAGACTTGAGTGCGAGACCTATCTTGGCCATGTTGACTTGAATATCATTTTATTTTTTGCGTTTCTTGTTGTTTTCATAACCACCGACCGTATCGGCGATGATTTCACCGTTGTCCATGTGGATCACACGTGTTTGCAGATGATCGACAATCTCCCTATCGTGAGTGACGCACATGACTGTCGTCCCCCAACTGTTGATGGTCTGTAACAACGACAATATCTCCAAAGAGCTTTCCGGATCGATATTGCCGGTCGGCTCATCCGCGATCAAGAGAATCGGATCGCTTGCCAACGCCCGCGCAATCGCCACCTTTTGCATCTCACCGCCGGACAATGCCTGCGGGTGAAGGTGTCTGTGATCGGTCAATTTGACCAACTCCAAAAGGTAATCCGTAGTTTCGTTTACTTCCTTTTTCCTTTTCCCGACGATCTCAAGGGCAAACCGGATATTTTCTTCCACAGTCTTGGTTTCGATCAACTTCAGATCCTGGAAAACTATGCCAAATTGCTGTCTGTATACAGGTAGAAGCGTGGCAGGTAAATTGTTGACCTCCACCCCTTCAAAAAACACCTGTCCCTCGGAAGGCAACTCTTGCCGAATCAGGAGTCTTATCAACGTCGACTTGCCTGCTCCGCTAGGACCTACGACAAAAAAAAACTCGCCGTGATCGGCGTGGAAACTGGCGTTGTTCAACGCTTGGATACCGGCCTCATAGTTTTTCGACACATTTTTGAAATCAATCATACTTCATTCTACCATAAATCAGAGTCGCACTTCGGCTTCGATAAACATGTCAAGGTCGCCGTCAAGCACTTCATCCGGATTATGTGATTCCACATTGGTACGTAGATCTTTCACCAGTTTGTACGGGTGCAAGATGTAGTTTCTGATCTGGTTTCCCCAACCGGCTATCTTGTGTTCTCCCCTCGCTTGTCGAAGTTCATCTTCGCGTTTTTGCTCCTCCAGAAGCCATAGTTTGGCTTTGAGGATCTTCAATGCAGTTTGCTTGTTTTGGGCTTGACTCCTTTGTTCGCTATTGTGCACGGTGATGCCTGTCGGGATATGTCGAATTTGGACCGCCGATGATGTTTTGTTGACATGTTGACCGCCCGCTCCTCCGCTTCGTACGGCTTTGATTTCCAAGTCCGAATCTTTGATATCCACTTCCACATCGTCAATGATCGGGACGATTTCGACACCCGCAAAGGATGTCTGTCGCAAATTGGCGGAGTTAAACGGTGAAAGCCTGACCAACCTGTGCGCCCCTTGTTCTCGTTTGAGAAGGCCGAACAAATACTCGCCAAAAACTTTGTACTCTATGGATCCGTATCCGGTTTCCGACCCGGCAACTTTGTGTGTTACCGTGAACTTCCAACCTTTTCTCTCGAAATATCTTTCATACATCCTCGCCAACATAGCAGTCCAATCGTTGGCTTCGGTACCACCTTGTCCGGCATGTATGGACAGGAATACGTCCGCAGTGTCAAATCTGCCACTCAGATATTTACGTATCTCGAATTCTTGAAGCCGTCTTTCGATCGACTGAAAATCGGGCAGAAGTAGTTGCCTTTCATGTTTTTGGACCGAGTCGTACAATTCTTCCAGTGAACTTAGGTCGGTTTCCAATTGCTTGATCGAGGAAACTTCTTTCTTCAGCTTCTCAAGTGTTTGCATCACCTCCTTGGCACGTGCTTGGTCCGACCAGAAATCCGTATCGGCCGAATCCAGTTCGAGTTCTACCACTTGCTGTTCTTTGCTCGGAATATCCAGCGCTTTGACTAGCCCATCCAAAGTTTGTCGCAATTGCTTTATCTTTTTCAGGCTCAATTCTTTTGTGTGCATATAGTGAACATATTTAAATAATGCATTTTGATGTAGTGTATAATACTACACCATGAAAAGTTTGTCAGATGCTTTACCGTTTAAAACAAAGAAAAATGCGAACTCAAATCAGCTGTCGGCGGAATTTGTAACTCTGGTCATATTGGACGGATTCGGTATCCGGGAAGAACGCCTCGGCAACGCTGTATTGCATGCTGATACGACTTTTCTAGATGCTTTGTGGACCAACGGTATTAGCACATTGTTGGATGCTTCCGGTCCGGCGGTTGGTTTACCGGATGGTACTGTGGGTAACTCTGAGGTCGGACACCTGAATATAGGCGTAGGAAAAGTTATCCCTCAAAGCCTGCCGCGGATCAACAAATTGATGAACTCTGACGAGGTATTTCACCACCCTTTGATAGTGAACCTGATGGAAGGTATCAAGCGTTCTGGCAAAAACCTGCATTTTGTCGGGATCCTGAGCGATGGCGGTATACACGGAGATATAGCACATTTGTTTAAGTTGCTGGAGGTATGCAAATATTATGGAGTAGATCCGTATATACATGGCTTTCTGGATGGCCGTGATACACCTCCGCACTCGGGGGTTGAATATGTCCAACAATTGCTGAAAAAAATGGAAAAAATCGGGGTTGGACATTTGGCGTCGTTGTCAGGTCGTATGTTTGGCATGGACAGAGATAACCGCTGGGAAAGGACAGAGGTGGCCGTAAATGCAATCGCCGGAGTGGCGGGTATCAAGACAGCCGATCCATTGCGGGTGATACGCCGGAAGTATGAAGAAGGACTGCAGGATCAATATATGCCCGCGATCGTTGTTACAAGAGACGATAAGCCTGTCGGTGCGATATCCACCGGTGATACATTATTCTTCTACAATTATCGTGAAGACAGGACGAGACAATTGGTACAAGCGATTGTCGGGAAGGACTTTGATTCGTTTGATGTGCCGGAAAATATTCGCGGAGCACAGTTGATCACGATGGTGGAGGACAATTATTCGCATAAATTCTTCATAAAAAAGATCGATACACAGTACAGCCTGGCAAAATTTTTGGCGGACAAAGGTAAAACGCAATTTCATATAGCGGAAACTGAGAAATACACGCATATCACGTACTACCTTGACGGGCTCAATAGAGAGAGTTACAAGGGCGAAGACAGGTTTCATGTACCATCACCGCATGTCAACAACTACGCTCAAACTCCGGAGATGAGCCTGAAGATCGTAGCGGATGAACTGGTTAACCGGTTGATGACCCGGGATAAATTCCCGCACAGTTTTTATGCAGTCAACTTTGCCAACCCGGATATGCTTGGTCATACCGGCGATATCAAAGCCACAGTCCGGGCGCTGGAATATGTGGATTATCATTTGGAAAGGGTGGTGAAGCACAGTATTGAAGAAGGTGGTATCGTGGTGGTAGTGGCGGATCATGGGAATTGTGAGACTATGATCGATCCGGTAACTCATGAAATGAAAACCTCGCATACACTGAACCCGGTACCGTTCATTGTCGTATCGGATATGTCTCAATTGCGTACGCCGAAAAAAAACGATCTTCTCAAAATTGGGACAGGCAAAGACACTACGATTTCGGGAACATTGCAGGATATAGCCCCGACCATAGTTCATCTGCTCGGGTACGACGAAAAACCCAAAGAGATGACGGGAATAAATCTGCTTGACGTAATTGATCAGTGAAGGACAAATAGAAGCGCGGTCCCCAGAAGTATCCTATATATACCGAATAATGTGAGGAAGTATTTCTGTCGGGACAGTCCTACCAAGAGCCAGATCGATACATAACTTATCACAAATCCAAGGAGAAATCCGCCGAAAACCTCTCCTAAGCTCATATCTCTCATCGGCGTTGCGCCGTAGCGGATCAATTCGTGTACAGAACTGCCGATGATCAATGGTAAGCCTATGATGAAGGAAAACTCCAGAGCGATGTCTTTTCTTACGCCTCGCAAGATCCCGCCCATGACCGTAATACCGCTACGCGATGTCCCGGGGATTAATGCCAATACTTGCGCGATACCCACAAAAAAACTGTCGAGATAGGTTATCGCTGTGAAAGAAGTTTTGTTGTCCCTCAACTTCCCGTGAATAAGCGCCTGCTCGATGATGATCATGGCGATACCCCATATGATCAAACTGAGTATGATCGTGATACTGCCGTGCAGGTGAGCTTGTATATAATCATCCATCAGGTAGCCGATCAATCCTGCTGGTATTATGGTAATGATTATTTTGATAACTGTTGCAGTATCCTTAAATGCGTTGACCGTAATGTTGAAGATACGCTTACGGAAGAAAACGAGTATCGCAACAGTGCTTGGGATATGCAATAAAGTGATGAAGGCGTTTGGCAGATCAATCCCCATAAGATTGCCGGCGATCACCAGGTGTCCTGTGCTGGAAACCGGGATAACCTCGGTGATTGACTGTATGATCAACAATAATAATTTTTGCATCCGGTCATTATATCAGAAAAATTTCACTACCAAAATTTTGACATCTTGTGTAATATACATAATATGATGAGATTGAGGCTTGCACATATGATTGCTCCGGTGATGACCGGTATAATTTTTCTTTGGATGACGGTGTCCGTATATGCCGGGCAATTTTCCGTCAGACCAAACGGAGGATACGTGAATTATGGCGATGATTTTTATATCGATGTATTGATAGACTCCGAAGGTGACGATATATCACTTGCCAGGGCCGTGATTTTGTTTGATCCCAGCTTGGTCAAGGTGAAAGAAGTATCCGTAAACAACGGCATATTTCAATCGTTTCAAGAGGATAAGCAGATAGTCGACAATACAAACGGTGTACTGCAGATCGAGGGATTCAGCCAGTCGGGCGCAGGTCGATTGTACAAAACGGCAGGGGAACCGGACGTACTTGCTCGTATACGATTTGAGACCGTATATCCGGATGTATTGAAACTGGAGTGGAAATACAGCGGGCAAAATATGCCAAATGATACGGTGATGATGGCCGACGCCAGCCCTCCGAGAAATGTATTAACCTCCAAACCTTCTGATACAACATTTACGATACAAGCTCCTCAATCCGCGAGTCCCGGTGGAGGAAACCATCCAGCCACGGGAGAGGTGGACCCTGTCTTGATCAAAGTTGCGGTGGTGATAGGTGTGGCTTCTATGGCCACGGGGGCTGTATATATCTGGTCGCATTGGTTGCAGAACGATGCGGGCGGGCGACGAAAGACTGTCGTAGTACTGGGCGAACAAGATAACGATTAGTCTGATATGGCACGTAAAATAGCTATTGTGCATGGTTCTTTCGCTTGTGAACGTGGTGCTGAAAGGTTGGTCCGAGTCCTGTTGGAGACATTCCCGGAGGCGGATTTGTACACTTTGTTTGACGCTCCGATGCTTGGGAGTATTGCAAATAGGACGTATTTTTCTGTTCTCAATAAAACCCCGTTTATACGTCATATCTATAAATGGACATTGCCGTGGTGGCCGAGTGTTTACGAAATGTTTGATCTGCAAGGTTACGATTTTGTCATTTCCTCCGCTACCGATTTTGCGAAAGGGGTTTTGACGACTCCGAATGCACGACATATTTCGATAATTTATACACCCACCAGGTACTTATGGGCGGAAAGGTCCGCATACGTAAGATCACGGTTGTCAGGCTTGTTTGCTCCATTAACGGCACGACTGCGATTGATCGATTTTATTTTTGCTATGCGTCCGGATCGGATCATAGCCATATCTTCACTGTCGGCTCGTCGGATCACGAAGCAATATCGCAGGGAGGTGCATCAGATTGTGTATCCGCCAGTTGATCTTCAACGGTTGGTCAAGGCGGGGGAACGTGGCAAAGAGGATGGTGATTTTCAAATCAGAGGAGTATCGTTGAAGTCTGGGGAATATATGGTAATGTCGGCGCCGTTTCAACGGTATAAGAGACTGGACCTTGCGGTCAAATTGGCCCTGCGTACCCACATGCGATTGGTGATATTCGGGCGTGGACGTGTACCTCCGGATTATAGACGTCTGGTCAAGGTAGCGACGAGTAAAGGGCTCTTTGTCAATTTGGGGTATTTGGACGAAGATAGCAAATTGCGTTTGATGAGAAATGCATCGGCATTGGTACAAACTGGTATCGAGGACTTTGGTATCAGTGTGGTGGAGGCAATATCACAAGGTTGTCCGGTTTTGGTCAATATAGCGAGTGGCGGGGCGGAGATTGTATTGGACGGCGTAAACGGATTTAAGGTCGGGACCGGTATGGGGTTTTGGGCTGATGCGTTGGGAAAAGTTAGCAAGAAGAAATGGGATCGCCGTGAAATGTTGGACTCCGTGCAGAAGTACGATATGGCTATGTTCAAAGAAGCGTTTGAAGAATTACTCGCAGATTGAAAAGATCGTGACGGATCACAAGTCAAGCATCCTCGTCTCTGTGCAGGATTTCGGTGCGCGTGATACCAAATGCCAATGCCGGCAATTTTGTTTCTGAACCTGTCTCATGTACGAGTGATCTGATATACGTTCCGGAACTGACCAAAGCTTCGAATTTCACCAACGGCAAGCTACGCCCGGGTGGATGCAAGGCAAAAAACGCATCCCAGGCCTTGACGATGTCTTCCTGACGGAAATATCCATTTATGTAAGGGATATACGTTTTTATATATTTTCGCAATTTACCGAGGGTTATCGTTTCGGTTTGCAGGTGGCGTATGCTGTAGATTTGACGTACGCGCGAAGGTAATTGATCTTCCGGTATCTTGTTCAATTTGCCCAAGCGTGCGAGTCTGTGCATGGGTACACCATCGATCGTGTACGAACTGTAAGGAGGGTATCTCTGCGTCAATGTCCCTTGGTAGGACAGCATTCTCGATATATACCGTTTGACGCGGTTTTGCGGTATTTGGTCGGGGAGTGATGTTTGCTCCGTTATCCCCAGAAGGTCGTAGGTATCGGTGCTGATACCGAGTAGAGCAGTGAATTTATACCTTTTATCAGCCTTGAGCAAGTGGACTTGGTTCTTCGTATGTTCACCTATCATCAATGTCAACTGTCCGTCGGCCATAGGATCCAGACGGCCGGCATATCCTATCTTGATATCGGCGGGAATGTCGTGGGCAGCTCTATATTGGCAGACGATTTCATACGGTGTCTTGCCGATAGGTTTGTAAACCTGGACAATCCCGTTCGTTTTGGCGTGTTTTGAGCTTGTCATCGGTTTATGCTAGTATATACCACCATGAATAGGGGAATTATATCATTGGAGACTGAACAAATACGTACGTTGCTCAAGCATCTGCCACAGGATATGGTGGAGAATACTCCCCTTGGCGCCAAATTGCGAGCCGGGATACAGGGCGGTCCGGATAATGCGGGAAGTTCGTCCACAGACAATCGCGAAGTATCCGTATTTTTGTCTGCTGAGGAACTGGAAACCCTGATGGATGTACTGCCGTTGCCTTTTGAGATACAAGGGGAGGATGCGAAGTTCATCAACGACCTGCGTATGCAATTGCAACGAGAATCAAGTAAAATCAACTGACTCAGTGTTTGAGCGGGACTACCTTGAGACCACTCAACTTCTCAAAGTCCGCTATGGATTGTTCGTAACTTTTGCCGGTGGCTAATGAGAGTTCGCCAATGATGCTGTGCATCGCCGTTTGTATGAAACGTGTAATGGTTACGGGTATCAACCGCCCCTCTTTTTCCCTCATATTGACGATATAATTGCAGTATCGGATGATTTGTATGAAGTCAGGGATGTCGCCTTTCTCTTCCAACTCTTTTAATTCTCGCGCCAGAGGGTTGTATTCCAAAGATTTTGGCTTTTGAGACTTCTTCTTCTTGAGCTCCGAAATGAATTTCTTGATGACGCTTGCTTTGTAAATAGGTCTGATACCGAGCCGCTCAACGTTTTTCACCGGAGTGGAAATTGAAAGGTTGTCGTTGACAAATGAAAATTCGAAATACTGCTGGCTGGTGTCGCCGATCTCGATGATCTTCTTCGCCACTATGACGCCGGCCCCGTGGTTTGGATAGAAAATCTTGTCTTTGACTTTGAAATTTGTTTTGTCCTTGGAGTCAGATCTATCAGTAGTTTTACGGGCTTTGTTTTGTGCCATATGTATTGATTCAGATTCTATTTCTTGTCTCCGTCATCAATCCCCAAAAGTTTTACCCCCATGTAGACTACAAACGCTATTACCAAGAAATCAATGAATGTGGAAACAAATGCACCAAATTCCAATACGTTTGGTGTGAAATTATTTGACTCAGAAGCTTTTTGCAATGTGATATTCAATGAACTGAAATCACCAGCTCCAAGCAATGGGACCAGTAACGGCTGTATTACATTTGTAACCAATGATGTGACCAGCTGAGACACTGCACCGCCGAGTATAAAACCGACCGCCAAACCGATGACACCTTGTTTACGTAAAAATTCCATAAAACCCTGCATGATGAATACTTTTTATATTAACTGATAACGTTGCAGTGTAGCATGAAAGCGCCTATGTTGCAAGTACGTGTTACATGACGTATCATTCGTATGGCAAACAGATATTGATCGTCCGCAATCGATACTGTGATGGATTGAAATTTATGTAAAAATTTATGGCACTGTCGTTTCAACCTAAATCTACAAAACAGCGTATGAAGAGAGTGGCGCAAACGGTGTTGCAATCTGCAGGTATATTGCCGGGGCTGATATTGGTCGTATATAGTGCTGGGTTCCCGTTGTTGGGTCTGTGTATTTCCCATGTATCGGCTCAGGATTCTTCTCCTGATGGTGCTATCATCCGTATGGAACCGGTATCGACAGAATACAAGATCAGTGAAACGCTGGAGATTGATGTATACCTTGATATGCATGGTAAGTCTGCGAATTCGGCCGAAGTTGCCGTGAAGTTTTGCCCCGACGTGTTGACGCTCGCGACGTTTGATCTTGGCAGAGAAAACAGGGCAACTCAAGAATTGGTAACTATTGATAATGAGCACGGGGTGGTCGATGCGCCGTTTATGTGGCTTGACGGCGTGGATAAGGACGATGTGTTGCTCGGCAAGCTCAAATTCAAGGTGAAGGATGACATGGCAGATTGCGATGTAAAATTTGTGGAAGAGGGTACCGATCCGGATCATACGACAGGTGTATTTGTCGCGGACAGTACGGAGAATGTCGCAAAAAACGTATTGAGCGATACTTCAGGTTTACACATATCTAAAGGACGTGTAAGTGTAGGTGATGATAAATCCGTTCCGGTTGAGACAGCTGAGGCCCAAACAATTCAAGATAGTTCGCAATTAATCGGCGGGGATTATATGTATTCGGTTGCCATATACGCATTGTCGGCATTATCGGGAGGAATCTTGGCGGTGATAGTATGGGAAGCATACAGTCTGATAAAACGTCCGTCGTAATCGTCCGTCTACAAGATGTTTTGCAACGGTCGCTACGACATGATATGATTGATGAACTTCTGCCCCGAATAAATTACTTTGGATATATAGATGTTTGCATATATCAACAACGCTCAGATTTTGGGCAATATCACCAAGGACGCCGAAGTCAGATACACGGCCAACGGTTACGCCGTATTGAGTTTCACAGTAGCTACCAATCATTCCAAAAAAGTGGATGATGGGTACGAGGATTATGCGGTCTTTCACAACATTACATTTTTGGGTAACTTGGCTGAAAAAGCAGCTCCATATATCAAAAAGGGCACTATGATATATGTGCAGGGTATGATCAAAAACGACTCGTGGCAGGATGATGAGGGCAATTGGAAGAATAAGTCTGAGATTATAACGTCTGATTTTCGAAATGTACGTATTTTTGGCAAGGATTCCAAGCCGATTGTTGGTGGCTCGTCCAAGGGCGAGGAATCCGCCACTGATGGTGGTAAGGCGAAAGGTGGCGCTGATAGCAAAGGAAGCGATCAACAAGAAGATCCGTTTGCCGAAGAGATGGACGATTTGCCATTTTGACGCCCCCAGCGCAATTCCTCGACTGTAGGTCGATTTGGACTTGGATGTGGCCTATAACCATATAAATGGTTGTAGCACTTTTCCTGGGTATTCACAACGCGGTCGCTACAAGTCGGGGTTGAACCCCGGGCTTGAACCCCAGGCTTGACATGGAAACTCTGTTAGCACGGGAATAACTGCCAAGAAAATCTTGCGGTTAATATTGTTTTAATCGAAATTTAATAGCCTGTTTACGTTGACGTATAAGCATTTGTAGATAGCTGTCGCTCTGGAGGACGCATTTCGGTACTTTTGCAGATATCGTGCAACCATGAGGCTTTCGGGCGGTTTGCAACTATGTCGAGCTGTGCTATGTGCCACAAAGTTATGCGTGGAGCGAGTTGAGGTAGTTTCCATCCTGACATGGGACAATGTCCCCAAGTAAGTGCCTGCACGGTATACAATGCATAGTATTCGTTGCGGACATACGATATCTGCATATGTCGTATACACCTTGTTTTGCACATTAAAGCGGGGCGAAACTCTGCCGACTAGATGTGTTGCGACAGCGTTTCCGTCCAAACAGTGGGTTTGAAGGCCGGGTCCCAACCCCGACGTTGATCGCCTATCGCAATCGGAATTAAAAGTTCGCAATCGATACCCTGTTAAAGACGGTGCAGAGAGGCTTGGAACAAATGAAATCGGTTAGACGATGACGGTACAGTAGCGGTGAGTCTGTGGAAATCCTCCGCGGACAGGACTCGAACCTGTAACCCAGCGATTAACAGTCGCTTGCTCTACCAATTGAGCTACCGCGGATCATGCGACGAGCTTGAAGCTCTGGTGGTGATTATATATATCAAACCGAAATCCTGCAACATTATTTTTTGATGGCGATTTTGTCACCGCCCACGTACTCCGGCGCCCATATGTATAGGTCAAGGATTGACTTGTGGATAGCCCACACTTCTCGCAATTTGTAGTACCACATACCGACATAATCGTGTTGTGTAGCCGATATCCCGGTACTGTCAATCCCAAATGAGTTGCAGAGCATGATGGAGCGCGGCAGGTGGTATCCTTGCGATATGATAAGCAGTCTGTCGATCTCGAAAATTCGTCTGGCGCGAGCGCATGAATCGTACGTCCTGCGTCCGGCGTAATCCTGTACGATATCTTCGGACGGGATGTGTTTGGTGTTTACGAGGTAGTTGGTCATCGCGAGCGGTTCGTTGTAGTGGCTGACTCTATTGTCTCCGGTAACCAAGATTTTTTCTATCTTCCCGTCGTGATACAGGTCTGAAGCCGTATCCAACCTGTCACGCAACATGTCTCGCGGCGTGCCGTCCGGTGCGACGCCCGCACCCAAGATCATAGCTATCCTTTGGTGCGGTATGTCGGAGGGATTTTTGTATACGAAGTGGCTCCACCGATGATGGATATATAGGGGGAGTCCGAACATATACAACAGAATTCCCGCCAGAATAATCAGAATGCATTTGTGTAACTTGTGTGGTAAGCGCGAGAACTTTGTATTGGGTGATCTCTTTGTCATACGGGTAATTGTAACATGCGACGAATTGTCGGGGGTAACCCCGCGGGGGCAACCCCGGGATCAAACCCCGGCCTTGGACCCCGGGGTTGGAGCGAAAGTGTCGTCGTAGCAGGCCTGAAACCGTGAAAATTGGGATTTTTAATACCTCCGGCGTAATACCCCGACCGTAAGGTTGAGGGAGAGGTTTCATTGAGTATTTAATTGCCCACTTATACTATCGGTATCAACTTTTTCGGGATTAGCAAGTACGGAGGTGGCAAAAGCCCATGACTACAAATACCGTGCGTACGTATGCAGATTGTTTGCTTGTGTAATGGTTATATTGATGGTTTTGTATTTGGAGTGAGTGTTGTTTGGCGGGACTTTTCCCATGACACCGGAGGAACTGCTATACGTAAACTTCCCGATGCTATGTTTGATTCTCCCATGCACGGAACTTACGCGCGCTGTATCGTGACTCGTGTCGTGTTCGGGATTGTGTTGGTACAACCCTGTTGCGACCCCATGGTAATGCCGGTTGGGCCCATGCGTACAGTTGTGCGGACTGTATCCGGACTCCGGTCTAGCAACTTTCACCCGTAGCCTGACGGTGGCTCTGTCATTGGGTTTTGTCACCGCTGGAAGTATCGCATCACCGCGAAGCCGCTTCAAGCCAGCACTGTTGGGGCTCGCGTACAAAGCCTTTCGTCACGGCACCAAGGTTGGGGATGGCGTATATCCGGGGACTTTCGCACTTGTGAAAATCACGATTCTCAGTATGGCAGCCCCGGGGCCGAAGCCCGGCTTCGTGTGGTATACTGAACCCTTAAGATTTCGTTGGTAGGCTCGTGTCGACAAATGCTTTTGCCAAGACTGTTTATGAGTACAAACTCATCGCTGTAATTTTGACTGCGATAGTGCTCGCAACTGTCTCATATGTATGGAAGTTTGAGAATGTACGTGTCGATATATCAGCTCAATCACTACGGTGTATCGGAGACGACGGTTATATAACAAGCTTGGAAGGACGTTATCGGTATAAGCGGTATCTGTTTTTGAATACGGATAAAGAAGAAAACAAGTTGCGGGACGCTGCGCCCTGCGTCAAGGAAGTGAATATTGACAAAGAATTCCCGAGTACACTGCATATCGCAGTGGAGACATACACGCCCGTCCTGGTTGTGACGACGCCACGGAAAACAGTTTTGCTTTCCAAGGAGGGGATACTTCTGAGAGTGATCGGAGTCAACGAGAACAAGGACGAGAACTCTGAAAACAAAAATGGGAACTCTAAAAGCAAGGATGGGAACTACGAAAACAAGGATGGGAATTACGAAAACAAGGATGGGAATTACGAAAACAAGGATGGGAATTACGAAAACAAGGATGGGAATTACGAAAACAAGGATGGAAACTATGAAAACAAAGACGAGAACTCTAAGAATAAAGATGAAAATCTGACAAACAAGGATGAAACTCCGGAAAACAATGGTGGAAGTTCGGGAAAAAACATCACAAGGCTGGTGGAAGCCTTTGCGGTCCCGGTTCTTTTCACAAAGAAGGATATAGGTGATTATCGAATCGGGCAGACCGTTGATTCCGTCCCTATCGAAACTGTCGTCAAATCAATCAACGTGGTGAACTTCCTGGAACCCGGGCATCGCGTGGTGACTATCGATGAAATCGGCCCGGTGTTGAAATTGCGCACAGACAATTCCCATGTATACATCATATCGACCGACGCAGATATCGATCTGCAGTTGAAACGCATGATACTGGTAATAGGGGAAGCAAAACGTGAAGGTCTGGGCTATAAGGAAGCGGATTTCCGCTACGAGCGACCTATACTGAGATGACAAAAAAACTTGCGTAGAATTGCAAAATCCTATATATTGATAAAAGTATACTAATCTACTAATCGTAAAAAAATGTCAAAAAGGATTATATCGGCGATAGATGTTGGCTCAAGTAAAGTGACTACGGTGATAGCGACGGTAGATGACAACGACGCCAGACCGTTGGTCATAGGAGTGTATTCTCACCCTTCTCAAGGGATCAAAAAAGGAGTGATTGTCAATATTGACGAAGCTACAAACTCAATTTCGGAAAGTGTGACCGCGGCGGAAAGGATGGCCGGTGTGACGATTTCCGATGTGTATGTGACCATCAACGGAGCAACCATCACCAGTATCAACAATAGGGGAGTAGTCGCGGTAGCCGGCAATGAAATCACGATGGACGACACGTACCGGGCTATCGACAATGCGCGTACATTGACGTTACCGCCAAACGTGAACCCGATACATATATTGCCACGTGAATTTGTCGTAGACTCGCAGTCCGGAATCAAATACCCGATCGGTATGAGTGGCCAACGACTGGAAGTGGAGACACATATCATCACCGCCCCTGTCTCCGCTGTCAAAAACTTGCGTAAATGCGTGGAGCAACTAGCCCTGAATATGTATGATCTTGGCTTCGTAGGTTGGGCATCCGCCAAAGCGGTATTGACTGACACGGAAAAAGAATTAGGTGTGGGTGTCTTGGATATCGGCGCAGGTACCACATCGATTACCGTATTTGAAGAAGGCGCGGTCACCTACAGCGGGGTAGTCCCCATAGGCGGTGAAAACATCACGAGCGATATAGCGATAGGTTTGCAAGTCGGCTTGGAAGATGCGGAAAAGATCAAGCTCAACCTTGACAAAATTTACGAAGACCAATTGCAAAAAATACAGGAAGAAAAGAAGAAACCGGCATTGTTGCGAGCGAAGGAAGAACCCAAAGAGGATATGGATAAAGACGATATGGCGGATATCCGCTCGTTGGGGATTTCTTCCAAAGAATATATATCCAAGTCATTGTTGAAAAAGATCATAGACGCCCGTTTGGAAGAGCTGTTTGAAATGGTGCGTGAGCAGATCAAAGCCGGCGGTTTTGAGATGAATATACCAGCCGGTATGGTGATCACTGGAGGAACGGCCAATTTGCGAGGTGTGACCTCCCTTGCGCAGGAAAGTTTCGGCGTCCCGTCACGGGTGGGTAACCCTTCAGGATTGGCAGGTATGATAGAAGAAATCTCCGACCCGGCTTATTCCGCGGTACAAGGATTGGTAAAACATGCGATGGTGGATGAAGGTGGTATGGGGACCGAGGGAGTCGGTGGTTCGCGCCTACCGGATGTCAAAGGAATTATCGGCGGAGTTGGAAAATTTTTCAAAAAATTACTACCGTAAATATTTTAATTTATTACCTAAAAGATTATGATCGTCACACCGTCAGACAATGAAACACTTGCTAAGATAAAAGTGATAGGCGTGGGAGGCGCCGGCAACAATACCGTAGATACTATCATTTCCGATTATAATATCGACGGTGTTGAGTTTTATGCATTCAACACGGATGCACAGGTTTTGAAAGGGTCTTTGGCGCCCGTAACATTGCAAATGGGCGCGGAATTGACACGCGGGTTGGGGGTCGGCGGAGACAACATGCTTGGTGCGCAAGCGGCGGAGGAAAGTATAGAGCAGATACATGAGTATATCTCGGGAGCTGACATGGTCTTCATCACCGCAGGTATGGGTGGCGGTACTGGTACCGGTGCAGCCCCGGTGGTTGCCGGTGTGGCGAAAAACTTGGGCGCATTGACGGTGGCCGTGGTAACCACGCCTTTCACGTTTGAAGGTAAGCATAGGAAAGAAGTAGCTTTGCAGGGACTTCAAGAATTGAAGGATAAGGTTGATACCTTGATTGTAGTGCCAAACCAACGTCTATTGGAAGTGGTGGACAGCAACGTATCGTTTTTGGATGCAATGAAAGAAGTGGATAAGGTATTGGCTGAAGGTGTGAAAAGTATCGCCAGCCTGGTAACGGAAACTGGGTTTATAAACGTCGACTTCGCCGATGTACGTGCGGTCATGACTGATGCGGGTACCTCATTGATGGGTATCGGTAGAGCATCCGGCGACAACCGTGCGGAGGAAGCCGCTCGACAGGCTACCAACAGCCCTTTGTTGAATATGACGATAGAGGGAGCGAAAGGTGTCCTGTTCAATATCGTAGGTGGAACTTCATTTTCCATGTCAGACGTTGATTTGGCCGCTAACTTGATACAAGAAGCCGTCGATCCGGCAGCCAATATTATATTCGGAGCTACGGTACAAGAGGAACTGAAAGACGATCTGGTGATCACTATAGTGGCGACAGGTTTTGACGATGAAAAGCAACGTTTGACATTGGAAGCGAGTACTCAAACTCAACCCGGAAATCGAGTCGCCAAACCCGCATCGAATACAAGTGATACTGAAAAAACTCAGACCGCGCCCCGACCTTTGGTAGATTCCAAACCAAGGGACAACAACACAACGGAGTCCGCGTCAATGCAAGCCAACGTACAAGGAAGCGCGCAGAAGACGGAGAAACCGGCCGCCACGACGTCGGTAAAGATCGATGACGAAGAATTGGAAGTCCCCGCGTTTTTGAGGAGGGGATAAATGTATGGTAAAATCCAACTGCTATGATCCGTTATCAGCGGGGAGCCTAGGGAAGAAAGATCACCGATCCCTATCGGTCGATTGAGTAGAACCCAACTGAGGCATCAGCTTGGCAACAAGGAAATGCAGGCCATTGCGTAGTTTGCAGTGGTTGGAGAGGTGCAAATGGCAACATCTGCGCGAAGTAAGGTGGTAACACGGTCGGAAGGTCGTCCTTACATCAACTTGTTGATGTAAGGACGACCTTTTTTTATCAATAAATAAATTTTAATATACAAAAAAATGCCAAAATCAAAGAAAAATAGCAAAA
>JALWDW010000006.1 GCA_027036675.1 Candidatus Dojkabacteria bacterium | reverse complement strand
GTACTACGGTATGCGTTTCGTAATGATTTTCCCGTTCCGCGGGCGTCTTCGTGACAGGTTCGACTTCTTTACCGTCATCCTCGGCTACGGTATCTCCCATATCCAGGAAGGACAAATATTTCCCGCTGGCCGACAACACCGTGATGTACGATCCCGGAGTTGCCAGACCGGTATTAAACGTATCCCGCAACGAGGAGAGTGATGATATCTCCGCACCCGGGATGCCTACCGACAAAACCAAACGATCACTGTCCAACATCTCCACGGAAGAAGTGCGGACATCGTTTTCCACCATCACTTTGGAAATATGTGCAGCTTCCAATTTCCCGGGGTCGTTTTCACTCTCCCGCAACAACAACACATCTATATCGCCGATAAGGCCTATCTTCAGATTCTGACCATGCAGGTTTGAGATGATCGCTATATTCAACTCCAACCCGCTTTCCCAATCATCCGTATTGTCCAACATCTTGGAAACGGCCTCCGTGGCGGAATCCAATGCTCCTTCAAGCAATGCCACCTCGTCAGTACCGATATGTTGCAGGAAATGGTCGGTTACCGCATTCCATGTGAATTTGACTACGGGCGCCAGATCACTCGCACCTTCATCAGCTTCCAACGATATCATGCAGGCTACGGAACCTTCCCCGATATCTTGCAAAAAAAATCCCGTTGAGATACTTAGGCTCAATTTTTCCGAAGATACACTTTTTTGAGCGAATTTCATGTATCAATATAACGGATTTCGGGCAATTTGTCCAACCGAATACTCAGATTCAGGAAATAGTACTGATCAGCAGTATCGCCAATGTACCGAGAAGTATGGTCACAACCACGTTCAAAACGGTTAATTTCCGTACAAATCCACTTTTACCCGTACGCACGGTGTTGGCGACGATCCTTGTACGCAGAGCAATCATGACAGAGTACAAGATAAAGCCGACAATAATAACGGCGAATAGTATTTTCAGTATAAAGTTCATCATATTTTTCCTTCTTGTTTTAATTCAAGCAAATCGTGGATCACGTCTTGCACATCCTGTGGTCTAGGCACTTGTTCAAACGCAATCTCCGGTATGGCGCCCGCTGTCTGTATTCGTACCGTCCCGAAATCAAATATTGATCCGAGTAATCCTGAAACGGAGTGCGAGACATCCTCTATATGCTCCAATTGCGCTTCATGGAAGGTATGATACAGCATATTGATAAAATCCACGTCCACCACCCTTTCATCGGTTACGATATTTACAGAGTAAAACCATTTGACAAAGATTTCCAATGCCAAATTGATGACAAACATCATCATGATCAGCACACCGGCAAGTCCCGCATTGAAAGCACCCGAACCGACACTGAACGACGATATGATAGCGAATACTGCGATACCTACCAGGAAAACAAGCAATACAGCGGTTGCCACCGGTTTGATCATGGCTCCCAGACTTCGTCGCACTATGAGTACGGGTTCCTCGTTTTCTTCCATACCGTAATACTCAACATTTCTCGGAAAAACCGAAAATGACGATTTACGCTTTTCGCCTTCCGCCGAAGCTATTGTCACAAATGCCGTTTTGGTAAACTTTTTGAATTTTTTGGGTATCATTGAAAGTTTTGTATTCATGTAAGTTGCGGGTAACTTAGGGGTCCTAACCTATATAATTATAACATGTTTTACAAAATTTCAAAAATCTTGTAAATTCGCCTTCGTTTTGTTAAAATCCCCTTGTCTTCGGACATTTATATAGCAAATTCGAAAGTATGTCCTCAAAACAAGATTCAGCAACTCTTAAGCTTTTCAAACGCACGATCGTGGGTCGCAAGGTAAAACGCCTCGCCAAGGATGCTTACGTACCGGTTGTGATGTATTCCAAAGGGAATTCGGCAAATTTCAAAGCGCGATATGGTGATGTTCAAAGTCTTTTGAACAAAGCCACTTCTACGACCATCGTCGATATCGATATGGAAGACGGCGAGCCGACACAAGCGGTCATCACAGCCATAGACATACATCCGGTCACCGATATTGTGAGACATGTATCGTTGTATGAATTGGACAAAGACGCATTGATCGACTTTACCGTGCCGTTTGAATTCACCGGTGTATCACCCGCTGTCAAAAACGGGTTGGGTACATTGATCCACTCCGCTACATCACTGGAAGTGCGTTGTAAACCGAAAGACCTTCCCGATGTTATCGTGGTGGACATCACCGGGATGGAAAAAGTTGGAGACACGATACTTGTGGAAGACATCGAATTACCCGCGGGCGTATCATTGATCAGAGATGAGCAAGTCAAATTGCCTATTGCCACGATCACTCAATTGCGCAAGGAGACGGAAGCTGTATCGGCTGATACCGATGAAGAAGGCGAGGAAGGTGTCGCTGCGGATGCTGGAGCAACTGATGCGGAACAGTCTTCAGACGGAGATGCCGAATAAAGCCTCTTTATCGACCTTACGGTCGGGGTTATCGGCTAAACAAACTTTGTTTGTCACAAAACGCTCTGTACTATCCGTAAGAATACTCGCGTCAGGGGCAAGTCCCAATCCTGATGGCATATGACATGTCTATATACCTACTAGTAGTACCGATGTGACGCCAGCGCACGCTCAGGTTTCGTTTTCACCGTAGTTCAACACAATGACCGACTGTGACGATTGGGGAGCTACTTTATCCCCAATCGACCTGACGGTCGGGGAATTATGCAGGAGGCAATGAAGCCTCCCCACGACCTTACAGTCGGGGAATATGTTAATACATTTGGTGCATTCAGTTTGAGATACGGTAACTTTATTTGCCACTCTCGTAGGGTCTTTTCATCAATTCGAGTCCTTGCGGGATATTTAGCGAAATACGTAGTACTTAACTCTTCTAACTCAAGTATACCCGCACATTCAGACAACGTATGAATACTTTCTTCCAATATCATCGTAGGGAAGTTTAGTAACTTATGCGCTTGCGTGTAACCTGCATCTTGGATTACCTCCAGCGGAGTACGATCATTCATATCTATACCAGTATGGTCGCGTAGCGAGCGGTTAAGGCTTAATTGTATTTTTGTGTTACTAAAAACGGTAACTTTGCCTGTTGTAATGGGTAAACTGAACAACTTTTTAATTGTTAAAGGCCAAAAAACATCCGCTGGCGGGCAAAACGCATATGGCCACAAGGACTACTCCTACACTACATGCAAACGTTTGCGAACCAGGACTTTGATCCAAAAGCCCTGAAAACTACTTGCTGCTCTCAATCCTCCGCCAACGTCCCTGCTCATCATGCGTAAAAGTACGAGTCTTCCACCATACAAAGATCCAGGTGGTCAACCGCAAAGGATACAAACCAATTGCGTATATCCATTCTTTTGGCGATTTCATGTCGATGAACCTGAACGGAAAAAGCAAGTATCTGACTTCATCGACGAAGCTTCTAGACGTCCGCACAGGTAATTCTATCAAATGCTTTAATTGTTTATGCCCTTTGATATTCCGCACTCTTTGCAATAAATACTCATGATACGCGCTCGGATATTTGACATTGACTTTGGCTTCGGGGATATACGCCAACTTGAAACCCTGTCGCAGTATATATGCCGAAATATACCCATCATCGATCATCGCTTCTTTCGGTATTTTCAACCCACTTTCCAAAATACCCCTACGCATCGCATACAGATACCCACTCAACGCGACAAAACCTTTGGCCGGTCGATTGACGTATAGCGTAGATTCGTGCCCCTTTTCACCGTACTCGACCCGATCCGAGATATCTTTCCTGTATCGATCGGCCACATACGTGAAGGCGTGCGCCATGAAGTCCATAAAATCGCCCGACCGCGGATTGATCGGTACCGGATGGCCACTTACCGCACCAACTTCTCGGTGCACCGGATCGTCCGCGTCTTCGATGCCCAGGAGAGGCTTTATGATATCGGACAAGGCACCTTCGGATAAATACACATCCCCGTCGGTGAAGACCATGATATCACCTTTCACATATTTAAACGCAAGATTCAGAGCGTGAGGCTTGCCTTTCCTCGGATCCTTGACTTGCACAAATTCAAGTCGACCTTGTTGCAATTTTGTGTAGATAGGTAACTCCGGTTTCGCGAAATCCTTGCCAAAATAAGCGGCTACGGCATCTCTGCCCGCTTGCAATGTCTTGTTGTCGGGAGAAATCTGTATCAGTTGCAAATCACCACCATACCCCGAATACTCTTGATCAATGATCGAAACAATCGCACGCGGAACCGTCCTATATTCGTTCCATGCGGTCAATATTACGGTAATTGTTGGCTTGCCCATCGGGACATTTACCATCTAAAGTGTGCAAACGCTTTGTTTGCCTCGGCCATCCTATGCATATCTTCCTTCTTCTTGATGGCATCACCCTCTTTTTTGTATGCATCCAGGAGTTCACGAGTCAGACGTTGACTCATGGGAGACCCGCTCTTGCTTCGAGCGATATTCACTATCCACCTTACCGCCAACGTCTCTTGTCGTATCGGATTGACCGGGATAGGTACCTGATAATTTGCGCCACCCACTCTCCTGGCTTTGACTTCCATTTCTGGTTTTACATTATTAATAGCGCTATTGAGGAAGTCCATGGGGTCCATCTTCACCTTGGCCGCCGCATCTTCTATAGCAGTATAAACAATCCTTTTGGCGAGATCTTTTTTGCCGTGCAACATCACACTATTGATAATACGCGAAACCAAAGGGCTCTTGTATTTCAAATCCGGCTCGAGTTTGCGTTTTTTTGCTTGTTTTCCTCTCATCTTTCAGATTTTATTGAATTATTAACCATTGCTGTCTTCCTTAGAGACTCCGTATTTAGAACGGGCTTGCTTCCTATTCTCTACCGGAGCGGCATCCAATACCCCGCGTACCACAATATATCGGACACCCGGCAAATCTCTTTTCTTCCCCGCTCGCAAAAGGACTACAGAGTGTTCCTGCAAGTTGTGTCCCTCGCCCGGGATATATGCGGTCACTTCTCGACCGTTGCTCATCCTGACTCTGGCCACCTTTCGCAAAGCCGAGTTAGGCTTCTTCGGCGTACGTGTCATCACCTGCAAGCACACACCTCTTTTGAACGGATTGTTGCTTACGGAATATGTATTTTTATTCACATTGTAATTAACCTTCAACGCCGCGAACTTTTGCTTCTTGCGCTTAGGTTTCCTGGGTTTTCTGACAAGTTGATTTATTGTTGGCATTTATATATTCTTTTTGGTTAGATGCGTCGTATTATACACGTTTTTGCTTTATTTATCCAGTATCGCTATCTCCGGTAATTCATACGGATCGTCCACTCTGGCAGACTCACCGGCAGGTATCAGACGTCCTATCATCACATTTTCCTTCATACCGCGGAGGTGATCCACCCTACCCGTCAACGAAGCTTCCGTCAATACACGGACCTGTTCTTGGAATGACACCGCCGACAGGAAGCTTTCCGTCTTCAGCGCAACCATCTTGATCCCCATCAGCTTCGGTACGATATATGCGATATTACCACCCTTTTGCCTGATCAATTCATTCTTGGCATTGCTCGTGAACCTGTTGACCGGAGAGCCTACAAGGTACTTCGTATCTCCGGCATCCACCACCAGCCCCAGTTTCGCCATTTGTCGCACTATCACTTCAAAATGAATATCATCCAGACTGATACCCTGCTCCGCATATACACCCATCACTCCGTCCAACACGTAGTGCTGCGCAGGCAATATACCTGCCACGTCGGCCAAAAGCTTCGGGTCTACGGAACCTTCTGAGATCTGCCGACCGGCCTCCACCTTCTCGCCGTCTTTGACCAACACGTCTATCTTTGGCAAGATAGTGATCACCTCTTCGGCCTCCACTTTCCCGCTTACTGACAATACTCCATGATCCAGTTTCACCACCCCGTTTACCGGCGACTGTCTTTCTTGTTCGTTGGTGTCGATAAATAAGAGTTGGCCGAGCGATACTTTCTCACCATCCTTGACGGCGATCTTCTTAGCCGCAGATACGACATAACTTTTATCAATATTTTTATGTCCTTTGATATGCACCGTCTTGGAACCGTCTTCTTGTTCTGTGATCGATACCGTACCACTGATTCGAGCGATCTCCGCTATCATTTTCGGTGTACGAGCTTCAAAAAGCTCCGTCACTCGAGGCAAACCGCGTGTGATGTCTACCTTGGCGGCACCTCCCGTATGGAATGTTCGCAAGGTCATCTGCGTCGCCGGCTCTCCGATAGCTTGCGCGGCGATCACCCCGACCGCTTTGCCGATCTCCACCAGCTCCGATTTTTCCAAATCCCTACCATAACAATGCCTGCAGATGCCTACCGGCGATTGACATGTGATAGGCGATCTCAAGTATACGGATGCGATACCTTCGTTTTCTATCTTGTCGGCATTCTCACGAGTGATAGTCTCACCGGCTTTGACGATCACTTTACCGGATTTATCCTTGATATCTTGTGTAGCGATCCTATTGGCGATAGTTTGCGCAAAACTGCGGCGTCTCGGGGAATCCGCCCTGACTTCCAAGCCCGGACCGTCATACCCACAGTCATCTTGACGGATGATAACATCATGAGCCACTTCCACAAGTTTACGTGTGAGGTAACCAGAGTCAGCCGTCCTCAAAGCCGTATCGGCCAAACCTTTTCTACCACCGTTTGCCGCCAAGAAGTATTCAAAAGGCGACAAGCCGTCCCGGAAATTGCCTTTGATAGGCATCGGTACCCATCCACCCCGTGAACGCCTGACCAACCCCTTGATCGACATTACCTGCCTTGCCTGCAATTTACCACCGTTTGCGCCGGAAGTTACCATCTCATACACGCTATTGTTTTTATCCAAAGTATTCCAAGCCTCCTCGGCCAACTCGTCCGCGAAATCAGACCACATACGCGTGGACAGATTGTCTTTTTCCTCGTGAGTCAAAAGTCCGTTCATATAGTTTTCCATCAACTGCTCGTCCTTTTTCTCCATTTCATGTATCCTGGCTTGCAGGTCTATATCTACATGACAATCTCCGATTGCGAAGGAGTATCCAAGCTCGGTGGCATATTTGAATCCGACCTTCATCAGTTCATCCAACAGGTTAACCACCGTATCGTTGTCGTACAACTGCAATACGGATTCGACGATCAAAGCGAGTTCGCCTTTGCCCACCCTTTCGTTTACAAACGGCAAATCTTCGGGGAAAAGAGCGTTGAATATCACTCGCCCGACAGATGTGTCGATCACTTCACCCTTCATTTTGACTATGATGCGATCATCCGCGCGTACTTCCCCACGGTTAAACGCTTTGTGCACGGCGCTTGCGCTCTCAAACTTGCGTACGGGTTCTTTTTGGTTTTCATTGATGTCGGTCAACAAGAAGAATCCGAGCAACATGTCTTTGGATGGCAAGTCCAAGACACTCCCATCTGCAATATTGACAATATTTTTCGTAGACAGCATTTTTTCCTCACCTTCTTTTTGCGCCTCTTCGGTCAGCAACACGTGTACGGCCATCTGGTCTCCGTCGAAGTCTGCGTTGAAAGGCTTACACACCAGAGGATGCAATCTGATCGCATGCCCTTCCACCAATTTTGGATAAAATGCTTGCACCCCGTATTTGTGCAGGGTCGGCGCCCTGTTTAGCAATACGAGCCGGCCTTTAATCACATCTTCCAATACGTCCCATACTCTGGACTCACCCATCTCGATGTACTCTTTGGCGATCTTGATATTGGGAGCCAACTCCCTTTCGAGCAATTCATGGATGACATAAGGCTTGAAAATTTCCAATGCAACGTATTTCGGCAATCCGGTCTCGGCCAGCTTGAGTTTGGCATCGCCTACGATCACCGCCCTGGCCGAATAGTCAACCCTTTTTCCGAGCAAGTTTCGCCTCAGAATACCGCTCTTCCCTTTGAGTTCATCCGTGAGTGATTTGTACGGCAGACGTTTGTTGTTCAACATCGCTTTGGACGGGCGGTGACTGTTGTCAATCAACGCATCCACCGATTCTTGCAACATTCGCTTCTCGTTTCGCAGTATGACTTCCGGAGCTCCGATCGCAACTAGCTTCTTGATGCGGTTGTTTCTGTTGATGATCCTGCGGTACAGGTCGTTGAGGTCGGATGATGCAAATTTACCACCCGGCAGGCTGATGATTGGACGAAGGTCGGGAGGTAGTACCGGTACGACATCCATCACGATCCATTGCGGATCGATACCGGCATTCAAAAGACCCTCCAAATACTGCAATCGACGCAAAGCATTGGTCCTTTTCGCTTTGGACCGCTCTGTCCGCAACGACATCCGCAATGTATCCACTTCCTTTTGAAGATCCAATCGGCTCAACAGATCTCGTATAGCCTCCGCGCCCATCTTCGCTGTGAAGAACACCAGGTCTCTTTCCTGCAAATCCAAGAATTCATCTTCCGACAAGACCGATCCTATCGTCAATTCCTTGACAAGACGGGTGAGTTTTGAGTAAAAGACTTCCAAATCTTCCTCCTTCTCGGCGTACTCTCTGCGCAACTTTGCGATACTTTGCTGTTTTTTGTGCTTCAGTTGCTGAATTTTGAAATCCAGCTTACCTTTATTCTTCTCTTCTTTTTTAAGTTCTTTGACTTGTACTGCATAGACCTCTTCCTCCGCATCAAGTTCTTCTTGCAGGTCGGCTTCCAACTGTTGGCGGGTTTCAGCAAATTGCTCTTGCACCATCTTGACCTTCGTTTCTCTGACACTTTCATCTTCCATATCGACAACCATGTAACGCGTGTAGTAGATAACCGACAAAAGCTTCTTCTGTTGCATATCCAAGATGATCGAAAGCTTGTTTGGGATACTGAAGGCAAACCATACATGCACCACAGGGATTGCCAATTCGATATGCCCCATACGCTCACGGCGAACTTCCCTGCGTGTAACCTCGACTCCGCACTTGTCGCATACTATTCCCTTGTATCGCACTTTCTTGTACTTACCGCAATAGCACTCGTAATTTTTGGTCGGCCCGAATATTTTCTCGCAAAAAAGCCCGTCCGGCTCCGCCCTATACGTACGATAATTGATAGTTTCCGCTTTGGTCACCTCTCCGTGCGACCATGCGCGTACTTGGTCCGGAGACGCCAAAGTTATTTGCAGAGCATCAAAATTGTCAAAAGATTGATGATACTTTTTAAATTCTTGACTGAAACCCGCCATTGTTAGACTGTTAAAACTTAAATTATAATTCCTCTCCTTCTGTATCCGGAATTTCTTCCTCTTCTGTTTCCTCAACTTTAGGTTCGATCAAGTTGATATTGAGGTTAAGAGCGTTCAATTCACGTACCAAGACCTTGAATGATTCGGGTACACTCGCGCCCAATATCTTTTCTCCATGGATGATCGCCTTGTATGCTTGCGCACGACCTTGGATATCGTCGGATTTGATAGTCAACATTTCCTGCAACGCATACGGTACACCATGTGATTCCAAAGCCCATACTTCCATTTCCCCGAACTTCTGCCCTCCAAATTGAGCTTTACCGCCCAGGGGTTGCTGCGTAACCATGGTATACGAGCCAGTAGATCGCGCGTGTACCTTCTCGCCGGCTATATGCTTCAATTTCAAGGTATACTTCATACCGACGCTTACGGGTCTTGGGAACTTGAGGCCGGTTCGCCCATCGTACAGATCCACTTTTTCTTTCCTTTCGAAGCCTTCTTTTTCCAATTGCTCATTCAACCACTCCTCATTGATCTTTTCAAAAAGAGGTACCGCCAACTTGATGCCCAAAAGGTCGGCGATATACCCGTAATGTACTTCCAATCCCTGTCCCATATTCATCCTTTTGATGAACAGCGGTGTCAACACCATATCAACAGGTCGTCCGTCTTCCGTAAACGGCATATCTTCCACCGGGCGTATGGCGGCAACCGTGTTTTTGTCTCCATGCCGTCCCGCTATCTTGTCCCCGTAGTCCATCTTCTTTGTTTGAGCAACCCATACCTTTACCTGCTCCCGCACTCCGCTGGGTAATTTATCACCTTCAGCAGCACTCAGGTGTTGGGTACGTATCACTATACCTTTGCTACCGTGCGGGACTCTCAAGGAGTTGTCTCGCATATCGCTTGAAGCCTCACCGAAGATTGCCCGCAAGAGTCTTTCCTCTGCAGTAAGTTCAACTTCACCTCTAGGAGCCACCACTCCCGCAAGTATATCTCCCGCCGACACACGGGCGCCAATCCTGACTACTCCACGATCATCAAGTTTTTGCAAGATCGCTTCGTTGACATGAGGGATATCGGCAGTCAACAATTCCGGCCCCAGATCGGTTTCTCGCAGATCGTACACGTATTCTTTAATATGTACGGATGTCAACACATCGTCCCTCAGGATCCTCTCTGAGATGATCACCGCATCCTCGTAGTTGTATCCGGCAAAGGACATCAGAGCCACACGAATATTCACACCCAACGCCAATTCCCCATGATCCATGGTAGGGCCGTCAATCAAAACATCACCCTTCTTGAAAGTGTCACCTTCTTGCAGCAAAGGTTTTTGAGTAAACGACGAATCCTGGTTTGACCTGAAGAACTTGATTATCTTGTACTCTTCTTCCTCGCCGTTATTATATTTCACCTTCATCCTTTTACCGTCGACATACATCACCACGCCATCTTCTTTCGCATACCTCCCCCAACCGGATTGTCGCGCAACCTCTTCTTCCAAGCCAGTACCTATAACCGGCGACTCGTTTCGCAACAAAGGTACGGCCTGACGTTGCTGGTTGGAACCTGTCAACGCACGACGAGATTCGTTGTGAGCGATAAACGGAACAAGCGACATACCTATACCGGCCTGTTGTGCGGGCACGACGTCAATATAGTCAACATCATCCGCATCGATCAGCAGGAAGTCGCTGTCTTTCCTTACCGGTACCAATTGCTCCGTGATATTCAGGTTTTCATCCATGTCAACCGCCAATGTGGTGAATGATTTACCGCGCTCCATCAAGCTGTCCATATACTCAATATCGTCGGTCACGTACGGATAAACCTCGAGTTCCTTGATATCTTTAAGTTTTGCAATTTTTTGAGCATCTTCCTTGGTCAAGACGACATCGGGTTTGGCAATAATTTTATTCCCCGACTTGACCGCTTTTTTCAATATACGTCCTTCCAAAGCCTTGATTGTGTTCGATACTGTATGACCTATCTTCCTGTAAGGCGCTTCCAAAAAGCCAAACTCGTTGACCCTCGCATACATAGCCATCTCGTTTACTATACCGATCGAAGCCCCTTCAGGACTTGTCACGGGGTCTAGACGTGAGTAATGAGTCTGGTGAACTTCACGAACCGAGAATGTGGCCGTCTCCTTGGACAAACCTCCGGGACCGCCGGCAGATACTTTACGTTTGTTCGCCATCTCGGAAAATATATTCAACTGATCCATAAACTGCGAGAGCTGGTTTGAGCCGAAGAAGGTGTACAATGCGTTTTGAATCGGTTTTGGACTGATCAGCATCGATGGTGTCAATTTCGCATCTTCTCCGTACATACCCATTTTATCTTTGATACTCTTCTCCATCCTTTTTGTACCTGCGCGCACCGCTTCGACAAGCACCTCGCCTACGCTTCTGATACGACGGTTGGACAACGAGTCCACATCATCCGGGGGTACGACACCGTTGTTTACCTGGATCAATCGTTTGATTATCTGGACGAAGTCTTCGACACTGAATTTAGACTGTTCGCCGTCAAGTGGAGTATTCAAACCCAATTTACGATTTATCTGATACCTGCCGATACGCCCGAGCAAAAACCTGGACTCGGAAAAGAACACAGATTTGATAAATTTCTCCGCACTTTCTATCGATACATTCTCGTCCGGTCGGATTTTATTGTAAATATTCACTATCGCTTCGACTTTATTCCTGGACAGGTCCCTGGCCAACGTAGCTTCTATATATTTGGTATTTTCATCCGTATCCACATCTTTGAACAAAGCTCGTATCTCATCGTCTGTTTCGTATCCAAACACTCTCAGAAGTTCTGTAATCAAGACCTTTGGCCGTTTATACGCCAGTCTCATCGAAAGCACCCCGTACCTATTCACTTCTATTTCAAACCACTGTCCCCTATACGGGATGATTCGAGCCGAATACAGTACCTTGGTCGGCAACCTATCGTGTACATCGTACAAAACACCTTCCGCTCGTACGATCTGGTGAGTAACCACTCTCCGTACACCGTTGATGATGAAAAAGCCTTGTTTCGTCATCACCGGCACGTCCGCTACAAATACTTCTTGTTGCTTGATCTCCCCGGTCTTGGTATTTTGCAGTTGGGCTGTCACATACAGTGGACGGTCATACGTCAACCCCTTGTCTGTGCACGACATCACATCTTTTTCCAAATCACCGAAGCGCAAATCTTTGAAATATATCGTCCACATCTTCTCCATCGCATCCTTCACGGGCGATATTTCCTCAAAAAGGGTGGTGAAACCTTGCTCCAAAAACTGAGCATACGATTCTCTTTGCGCATACAGGAAATCCGGATACGGCCACGTCACATTGGACATTCCAAGATTAACTCGTCCCGCGGCGTTGACCTTCGGGGCTTTGGTTTTATTCCCTTTGACAGCCATTTTCCAATATTTATTAAATTAAACTAAATTAAAGAGGTGCCATATTTGTCTGATGGCATCTAATCTGACAATGTAGTCATATACAAATGTCGGTACAAAAAAGAAATCCCGATGCACGGGGGGGAATCTGAGGAAATGTTGGTTTTACAGGGCTTCAGAGGTAGCAACAAGTACAAGATATGTTTAACTTTGATTAAGAAATCGAGCGATTTTACCACGACAACGGCCTTGGCGCAAGGATTTTGCATTACCGGGGGTAGGTCTATCGAGATCTTGGCAATTGCTGACTAGTCCGAAACCCGTCGTTTACCTGAATTACTGCGAACCACTTTCAGTTTCATTACGGGTTGTGAATTCTACTTGAGAAGCTAGTGTTTTCAACTGCACTAAGTTTCTTTCAAGTGTACGATAAAAACAAGCACCTCCTTGAGAATTATCTTTCCCATAATAAGGATCTAGCATAAATGAAGCCTTATTCAAAACTTTCCCCGCGAAATCGTCCCGCAAAGAAACCAACAGCGATTTAATCCCATTTACTACATCATCTATAGTCACGTCTTTTTCTGCAAAAGACCAACTTCTACCTTCCCACCCCTCCGAGACTGCACGCCTTATGACCGTGTCAAGCCTCTTACCTTTATTGTTAGACTGCGCACACACACTCCCTTCCACTTGCTTACGTATGCCTTCTACTGCATCTAATCCAGACACCGTTACAATTGGCTCACTACCTCTATACACCATACAAAGTAATTTTCTGATAGTAATTGACCTACCATCTTTATCAGTTATCACTGACTTTTTAAAAGGTTCTTCACCATATAAAACATCAAAGACAGATAACATCTCAGTATATATGGAGATAACAAAATCGTAAACAATATCTTCAATATTTTCATAACCATGCGGTTGTGAAAGTATAAACATTACAAGATCACCCATTGCTGCATTATCAGACAATCTACTGCCACCTTCTCGAGGGTACTTATCAGACACTTCATCCGACACTACTCGAATATTAAATAAATCTGCAAGTTTCAATAACATGGGTGCAATTTCAAAAAACATACCTTCCATAAGATCTTCTGGTAGTGATTGTGGAACATATACATCTTCAAGCCCCGTATCCCCCCATTTAAGATAAGATCTTCGCGCACCTTTGCTTGCTGTTGTCAATACTGGCATCTTAGCCCTCCCGTCGACATCATTTATTTCCTGTACAATCCCTCTGATTTCTTCTTTGATATGAGGATCTATATCTGGATCTTTGAAAACCCGCCTCACAAGTGCACGTAATTTAACCCACTCTTCACCACTTAAGCTAATCGATTTTGTTGCTCTCTTTCGACCCTTACCTGTACTTGCTTTGGGTTGACCTGTATTTGATATGTATTCAAATAAGCCGTAAACTCGTGGATATGAACTTTTATACATTTCCTCTTTCATTGGCACGCCTGACGTATATAGTTCTCTTAGTTTTCTCACTATATAGACAATTCCTGGATCTTTAAGGCCTGTGAAACCACCATCAGAATTTAAGTGATCACTTCCAATCACAGCATCAACAACATTAACACTTCTTGCTTTTTGCAATAAAACCTTCAACTCGTCTCTTATTTGAGTAATTACCGTTGAAGGTTGGCATTTATCGGCACACAATTCCTGAATCGAGTCATAAATATCGTGCACTTCCCATACCCGTAGAGTATGTTCATACTTCAATAACCGATACTTCAGCCGCATCGCCAATTCTTTCTCTGACAAGTTAGTTGCAATACCAGATCGAGTCATTAACTTGTAAATAAATCCTGCATCCTGAGTCACTTCTTTTAACAGATCAAGCTCTTCTCCCTCTAAACCTGGTTCCGGTATATCTAATTCTGCTAAAAGTACCATTAAGTCATCTAACTCTGCACTATCGCCAATCGTTTGGGACTGATGAGCACCACTTTCAGTTATTTGTCCTGATTGTGCGCCACCGTTACGAGTATTAACCTTTCCACTGCCTGATCGAGCTGGTCGAGTATATTTTCTTAACTGATCAAGCTCTTCTCCCTCTAAACTTGTTTCAGGTATACCTAAACTTTCTATAAGACGTGCAGCTGTTGGAGAAATTTCTGGGAAACCTTTATTTCCACCATCGAAGTCTGAGAAACCTCCATCTTCATTACCGAAAAAAGAATCTTCTAAACCCATATCTAAAATTACTACATTATAAATTAACAAACATCACCGCAATTATACCACACCTTATAAAGATACATTATACTGACACCTCCAATTTTTATATCACTGTAAATACTTTTAAAAAGTAAGATAAATCACATAATATTGCTTTTAGAAATCAACTTAAATCTAAAAAACTTTTAGGAAAAGATCTCGATAAGTACAATTTTATTCATACATAAAAAAGTATATTACTTGACAACTGCACTACCCTATAGTATAGTCTAGGTCGAAATTAATTATTTTAACTTAAACTAATTATGAATCCAGAGCACCTAAGGAATTTAGCTCTTATAGCCACGACTACTTTAGGTCAACCACCTGTGACAGCAGCAGCAGAACAGATCAATAGGATCGTCAACACCGGAACACCTATGACTCCGATCTTGTTGGCCATGGAAAGTGCGGGTAGTGCTATGGCAAACGAAGTTCTACGAGCAGTTCTACGATACATTTCCCCTGATGGAGAACCAAATGTCCTCAACGCACTGCCTAAGACCTGTCAAACTGGTATCGTTCCCGACAATCCGATCACCAGTGATCCTCGTGTGACTCCTGAAATGATGCGATTGCTCTCTGTTTCTACAACTGCTGACGCTTATGACAGAATCAGCCCATACTTTCCTGCGATATGTATGGGAATGCAAACGGTCGATGACGCGCTTCAGGAGATATCTCCGAAGTTACACTTGCCTGCGAGTTTACTCTCAACAAAAGAGTTTTACGATAATATAGAAGGTCCTAAGACTGAGGCAATATGGATGTTCTTTGCGGGGCATGATCCGAGTAACGGCAATCCCACTATAGGGACAAGTGGCAAAATAGATTTCGTCAAAGATCCAGAAGCAGCTGCACTGCAGTTTATTATTGCAGGGATGACCCCGTACAAAAGCGATGCCCATCCGTACGGATGGCAAACTACGTACACCATCGAACAACTGGACAACGGCGAAACAAAACTGTATACGATCAGCCAAAATGCCGTCGATGGGACATTCGATACAAAAGAAATCGACCTTGGTACGACAGGCGAAATATACCCCATCACATATCATGGGAAACTATTTATCCGACAAATCCTGCCAGACGGGGAGATCGAAGTACTGACAGTGGACAACACCGGACACACCTACTCCACAGCATCCCCGGAAACACTCAAAGCTTTGGGCGATGTAAAACCCGTGGACATTGTCTGTGAATGGGGTGGAAACGACCCACGCTATTGGAGCGTATACAATGACGAAGACGGCAACCCACGAGCTATCATATCCGAATCAGAGTGGTATATTAGGTCGGAACGACCGGCAGATGGCAACGGTACATTTAAACAGACTGTAAATATCACAGTCATGGGGGAAAATGGTCCAGTCGAAGTTGTTGAGGTGATTGATAACAACGAGACGCTGTTGATGGGTATGCGAATATTGGGACCTACGGAACAAGACGATGGGTATTACTTCGCTTATGCTACCGATCGGTATGTAGTATTGGGAATAATGGGCCTCGACGGCAAAGTCGTGAAGACTAAAGTACCAATACCAGCCTCCATGGTGGGCAACCCTATCGGCCTCACCCAGTTTGAACGTCATCCAGATGGGAGCCTCACAGGTGGGGTGTACGGACCACATGTCGGATTTGGAGACGATCCTGAAGGTCGACAGCAGGATATTGCTATACTCGCAACCGCATTAAAGCAAATGCCACAGGATAATGGTATAGAACCTGCAGGTGCCACGTGGCGAGACCCTAGATT
>JALWDW010000005.1:46986-55731 GCA_027036675.1 Candidatus Dojkabacteria bacterium | reverse complement strand
AAGCGAGCCGTTGGTAGTGGACGGGGATTTTCAAATGGTCGATACCTACAAGGGGTCGGGGGAGGAGAAAAAAGTATTTGCCAAGTGGTACCGTGAACAAGCCGAATCGTGGCTACCCGGCCGGGTTGCGAACTTGGCCGAGAAATTTCACCTCGAGTACAAATCGTTGCGGGTAGGATCGGCGAAATGGAGACTGGGTTCGTGCGGTGCATCCGGAGAAATCACGCTGACATGGAAGCTGATACTGTACAAACCCGAAATCATCGACTATGTCATAACTCATGAGTTGGCGCATCTGGTTCACCACAATCACTCACGCGCATTTTGGGATTTGGTTGCAAGCATGGATCCCGATTTCAAAGAACACAAACGGCACCTAAAGGCCAATCCCATTACTTTGTTCTGGTAAACAATGCTATAATGGATCATGATTGACGAGAAAATCGCGGAAAAACAATTGAAGGTCATCAAAGTCCCGGAATCGGAGGACAGATTGCATGAAGTATCTGCAGTGGTGGAGATCAGTGATATTATGACCCCCGGATTTCAAAAATTCCTCGACAATATGATGCAAACAATGTTGACTGAACCCATGGCCCCCGGCTGGGAACCTGCCGGAATCTCTGCGATACAAGTCGATGTGCCGTTGCGTGTGTTCATTGCCAGGGAATATAAAAGCTTTGGCGGAGGCAAGTACCTCTTCTATATAAATCCGGAAATTGAATATCTGGGTAGCGCTACAGATGAGCACGATGAAAGTTGTATGAGTATCCCAAAAACGATTGGACCGGTCAGGCGACACAAGCGTATCAAGATTACGTATTTTGACAGAAACGGAATCCGACAAACCAAGAAGTTGTCCGGTTTCACAGCCCGCGTGGTACAGCACGAATACGATCATTTGCAAGGGATCTTGTTTACTGATAAGCTGGAGGAAGATTAGATCGTTGTTTGAAATGAAATTTTCCGAATATAAGAACAAAGTAAAGATAAGCATTTTAGCGGTGTCGAGTGTCGTTTTGTTGACGATATTGAGACCTGCGGCCGTATATGCGCAGGAGCATGGGAGCGACGTCACGACCGATGTATTGGCCGCGCAGACGACCAAGCAAAAAAACGAATTGGACCTCGTCTTGCCTGAGGAAACTGATAATCCGAATTATGAGATACATTTCAAAGATCCATCGGAGGACGGTGAAGGAGTGAAACTGTCTATTGATGGATCTTCGCCCGAAGAAGTGGAATCACCCTACGCTCTTCCGGCATTGTCAATAGGCAGGCATAAACTGGTGTTTTCATATACGGATAAGATAGGCGCGACGCAAGAACTGACCGCGGAGATCACCATAGTCCCCAGACCACCGGTGATAAGCATAGCCAAAGAGTTTGACCGGGACACCGGTTGGCTCACGATACACGGGTCGGCGATACCGCTGTCGCAGGTGGAGATTTTGATGACAGGCGGACAATTGCATTCGCCGATAGAGGCAATAGTGGAAGTCGGGACAGACGGGAAGTGGAATTACACTTTTGAAACGGTTTTGGAAGAAGGACGATACACGGTGGTGGCGCAGACCAAGAAGCAAGGTTTTCGCAGTACACTTTCCAAGCCTCTGTCGTTTACGGTGGAGGCTGAGAATCAGAGTGGAGGGACGACCGAGCAATCCAACCCGGAAGAGTCACAACCTAGGTTTGATCTGAACGATTTCCGGATCTCATCGTTGAAAGATTTTGGGAACGTAAATGACTTATTCGTTACCAACAAGGATATGAATTACGTATATGGAGCAATTTTATTTGTAGGAATTCTCCTTGGAACATTTGTAAGCGGCTTCTTCTCATCAAGACAATATAGAAAGACAAGCGCATTGTTGCAAAACCTGCTTACACGTGAATCTGAGGAAGATAAGGAAAGTCGTGTTGTCGCTAGTACACTTGCCGATAAACTGAAGGATGCGCGCGCAAGACAGTTGACACTAAGACAAAGGATGGAGATGACAAAGGATGAGCGGGCAGGTGAAGCAACGGAGGAAAAACGGGAAAGTCGTAGTAAAAAACAGGTAAAAAATAGAGATAAGGCTTCTAAAAAGTCTGTGAAGTCAAAAGTCGTGAAAAAGAAGATGAGCATGAAGTTGGATAATTCATCTTCCTCCAAGGCTCGAAAGTCCCGAAAAGCAAAATCAAAGACAGTACCGGAGAAAAGGGCAAAGAAACAGGGCTCTGCGCGGAAGGGTACACGGAGGAAAAAAAAGAAGGGAAATGGCGATAGCGACGGACCAGTGGAGGTGAGTAAAGAAAAGTTTCTTGAAGAGTTCAAAACCTACGCCCCTGAAGAACCGGAGCAAACAAAGGGTGCCAAATCGCAAGCGAAAACTGAGAAAGATCGTAATATCAGGATATCTTTGAGTTCGGATTCTGTTTAATGAGTATTTCACACTGCATGCAGGTCGTTGGCCCTTGCGGCGGCCGATCGTTGTAGGCTCGGTTGTGTACAGCTGCGATCCGATTGTAATGGGGAGTTCAAGGTCGGGGTTGAGACCCGGTCTTCATACCCACCCATGGAACAAAACCCCTGTACTACTTGTGGATAACAGCGATACCGTGTCCTTATTTGACGTACAAAACCGAAGCAAGCACAGCATATACAAATGCCGCGTACTTACAGCTCGTACAGTACATTAGGTGTGAAGAAGACGCTTACTGACAGACATTTTCTCAAGACACGATAGATGATACGACAACATAAATTAGCCTTAAATTCTGATTAAAATAATATTAAACATAAAATTTTCCTGGTAGTTATTCCCATGGCAATAGGAATCCCATGTCAAGTCCGGGGTTTAAGCCTGGGGTTCGACCTCGCCTTGTATCGTTCGGAAATAGAGCGCGAATCCGGCAGCTTGGGGCGCGATCGGGTTTCCTACCAGTGATGGACACTCGGCAGGTGTACGGATAAAGTAAGCTACTGAGTTGGGCGGGCTTCGGTGTTGTTCCCTGAGGCGGTGTAATCCGGACGAAGTAACCAAGGTTTTATTTGAGAAACAGGTATCGGTACCTTTCCTCCGGTGTGGCTATCGTATTTAGCTTCCCATCTTCACTATCCTCCTCATGTGGCGCGTCAGTAAGGTACGACGACGTAAATATCGGGTTGTATAGATATATGGCGACACTGTCTCGACTCAGATACTTGTGGAAACGCTGATAATCGGCGAGACGTTTTTTGACATCGTACTCTTGTCTGGCGTTTGCCAGCAGGATATCAACCCTTTTGTATTGATATTGAGCGAAATTGGAATGCGGGTAATTGAGATTGTCCGAATGCCAAAACGCATATCTGTCATAATCCGCAGAAACCTCGATTTCCAACAACAACAAATCATAATTGCGCGTGGCGATGTATTCATTGATCAATGAGTTTTTGGACACAGGTCTTTTCTGTATCAAGATCCCGATATCCTCGTACTGTTGGGCGAGTGCGTCGACCAATGCGTTGTTTTCCGGATTGTCCAGGTAGACTATCGTGAAAGTGAGAATCTCGTTGGATTTCTCTCGCATATAAAACCCTCCGATATCTTTTTTGAGACCGGCGGCCTCCAAAAGGGAATTCGACTTGGCGGGATCATATTTATAGATCGTAGCTTCCGAGGAAAAAGCCGGCGAATCCTGCGGATAGGTGGTATCTATCGGTACTCCGCTGATATCCGCCTTCGCGAGGAGAGCGTCTTTGTCCAGAGCATATTGCAACGCCTGCCGGACCTCCAGTGTCGGGATCCGGTTTTGATTGATGAAAATCGTCTTTTCACGTGACAAAATACGGAAGTTGTTTTTTTGACGAATATGCACTCCGCCGATTTTGTCCATATGTGCGGACCGTGGGAGCGATACGATATCTATCATACCGTTGGCCGCAGCTACGTTGACTTTGTCGCGATCGGCATAGTACGCAAGCACGTGTGCTGTACCAAGGTCGGGGCGACGTGGCACCAAGCTGATTGTCCCACTTTGTTGATCCCATTGCTTGATGACAAAATCGCCGGTACCAACCAACGGCTTTTCTCGGATATATGCACTATCCGTATTTTCCATGATATGTTTCGGGATCAAATACACGGATAGAAGTTCGTATATGGCCGGATTTTTCTGTGGCAATGTGATTTGCAGAGTATGATCATCCAGTCGAGTCGTCTGCAGGCCGGAGTCTTGCTGGCTGGATATTGTGTACTCAATATCATCGATAGATACGGGTTCGCCATCATGCCATGTCAATCCTGTGTTTAGGACAAAAGTGTAATGTAGGTCGTCATCGCGTCGAAACGATGCAAAAACTCGAGATGTAATATTACCTTTGTAGTCCACTTCAAATAATTTATCGAAGACCCTGGCATAAACATCCCGGTCCACTTGATTTGTCGTGTTCCCTACAGGATATGTGTTTGTGAATACTCCCACCACCGCTTCCACAGGGACGTTTCTGCCATGTCCGTCCTGCACCGCATCTGTATATCTCGTGAGTATAATGTAGTTCAACGCAAATACCGGTATGGCCACCAGCAAGAAAAACAAATTGCCGGTAGAGATTCGCAGAGAAGATAGCTTTTCTGGATACGACCACAACAGATCTCGCACTTGAGAGAGATAGGCAATTTTCATCGGACGAATTCCGTTAGCTGTATTTAACTATTGTGAAAGACAGTACGCCCATGACGATAACCAAAATGATAGTCGCATTGTGAAGCACCTTTTGCAAACCTCGTTTGGATCTGTATGTTTCGCCACCACCCCCGAACATCAAGCCCAGCCCTTCCGTCCTATTCTGCAAAAGTATTGTCACGATCGTGGAAATTGAGACGACAATAAGCAGGTATTTAAGCGTTTGTAAGATGGTCGAATTCATATCGAATAGAGTAATCTTATTGCGTCAGATTATATCAGGTTTGGATGAAAAGTATTAGCATTTATTTGTTTGACGCTTTGTACAACAAATTTAGTATCGCCGATCCGAGCCCGTTGATTACCGCGAAAGTCACTCCGGACTCCATGGCACTAAGAGAGAATGGTTTGATCGTAAAAAGTCCCAAGTCGGTGCCACCAAATGAGACTGGTACCAAAGCGACGTCGAAGATACCCGCCAGGTTTATGCTCATTAGCGTAATAAGAACAAGGATGCCATACATGATGGCGTGAGTGAAAAAAGTTTCCTTGACAGTGATGAAATTGAGCAAGCCTCTATACAAGGATGCCACGACGGCCAGAGAGGTGACGAATATAACCCGATGAAAAGACGATGAGGCCGATCCCACCGGTGTGAAATACGCCAACACCGTGGTTATCATCAGTATTCGTACAAGCAATTTGTAAACGTAATTAGCGATGTTCATACGGCAAGTATATCAAATCTGCAAAAGTGTGAATAAATTCTTACTTGTAATTTACAGGATGATGAAATATATTATCATATGCACAAAAGATCATTGACGAAAAAAATATGCACGATAGGTCCGGCCAGTTGGGACCCTACCGTACTCAGTAAGATGTATGAAGCCGGCATGGATGTCGGGCGGATCAATATGTCTTTTGCCGATGCGGATGAAGTAAGACGTGTTTCCAAACTGTTGCGTGACACCTCACCGGATATAGTGGTATTGGTAGATTTGATGGGGCATAAGGTACGAGTGACCGGCTTTGACGAGGATAAATTGTTGATAGACGGTCAGCGGGTGAAATTGGTGCCTGCAGGTCAACCGATCAAGGATGAGGATACCATCGCCGTTACGTATAAACGGATTGCCAAGGATGTATCCAAGGGTGTGAAGATCCTCATAGATGATGGTAATTTGCAGTTGACGGTGGAGAAAGTTTCAAAAAATACTGTGCATTGTATCGTCACAGAGGGTGGAGTACTGAAAAGGAGAAAAACCGTCAATATCCCCGGGGTACATCTGCATTTCCCCAGTTTGACACCGAAGGACAAGGAGGATATCAAAGCTGCCGTTGCCAACAAAGCTGACGTGATTGCAGCCTCATTTGTGCGTGATGCGCATGATGTACGTATGGTCAAACGAGAGATAGCCAAAAACGACCCGGATATCAAAATCCCTGTCGTAGCGAAAATTGAAGATATGTTCGGCGTCCAAAATTATAGCGAGATATTGGAAGAGGTTGACGGTATCATGGTCGCCAGAGGAGATCTGGGAGTAGAGTTGCCGGCGGAGGAAATACCAATTTTGCAGAAGCGATTTATCAAGGAAGCCAGAGAACGTGGCCGTTGGGTGATAGTAGCCACTCAGATGCTGGAATCTATGCGGGAACACAGCAGGCCGACAAGGGCCGAGGTCAGTGACGTGGCAAATGCGGTGATGGATTATGCCGATGCGGTGATGTTGTCTGCGGAATCTTCCATGGGTAAATTCCCGGTCAAAGCGGTGGAAACGTTGAATAAAATAGCGTACAGGGTGGAGCAAGACTTGCCGGCCGACGTGGTAGGTGGGCGTACCGATGCCACCCAAGTGACCGATATCTTGATGTCTCATGTGCCGTGCGATATAGCTACACTGGATATTAAAGGAATTGTGATGATTTCCAAAACAGGAAGTTCGGTTTCTTCTCTTGCCAGACACAGATTGAATATCCCGATCTGGCACGTCAGCAAAGATCAACGGTTGGTCATCCAGAAGAATATGGTGCGCGGTATTCGCGGGATTTTGGGTTCTATGACCAGTGTGGACCACAATACAATTGCCAGGAAGGTGGTACAAAAGGTTTATAAAGTATATGGTTTGTCAAAAGACGATAAGGTGGCCGTGATTACTGGCAGTACGCTCGCAACACGGTTTCGCAATGCTATTGTGGAGGTCGCGACGGTTGGTGAAATACTTGGTATGTAACCGGTGTTCGCATCACACGCGCGATTTGACGTTGATGCAAAATTCGGTTTCTTTGGTATAATCGCATGTTGGCGTGGTGACGTAGCCAAGTGGTAAGGCGGAGGTCTGCAAAACCTCTATTCGTGGGTTCGATTCCCATCGTCACCTCCAACTCTGCGCCGCGGTGGTGGAACTGGCAGACACGTCGGACTTAAAATCCGATGGACGCAAGTCCGTGAGGGTTCAAGTCCCTCCCGCGGCAGGGGAATTTATCGAAAGAACTATTATAATTATGCAAATCACAATATCAAAATTGACTGATAGTGAGTGGGTAAAGTATAAAAAGATTCGTCTAGAAGCATTGAAACAGGAACCTTCAGCATTCGCCAGTTCTTTCGAAGATGATGTCCAATTACCAGACGAACAATGGAAAAAACGACTACAAAGATCTCATGATAACAATCAAAGTGTGATGTTGTTTGCCAAAGATGGTGATCGAGTAATTGGTATGATTGGAGCTTTTTGGAGTAATAAAGAGAAAATTAAGCATATCGCTAATATTTTTGGGGTTTATGTCAACTCGGATTATCGTGGAAAAGGTATCGGAAATATGTTGATGGAAACTCTCTTGGACAATCTGGCTAGAGTATCCGAAATAGAAAAATACAGTTAAGTGTTGTGACACAACAAAAATCGGCCTTGAATCTATACAAAAAGTACGGGTTTACAATCATCGGTAAAAGCAGAAAAGCGTTAAAGGTACAAGGGAGATATTATGATGAGTATTTAATGGAAAAGGTTGATAAATTGTATTGATTGAAAGGTTGTTCTATGGCCGATCAAAGTAATAAAATCTATTGATTTGCTGTGCAATTTACAGTTAGAGCGTAAATAAGGTTTTGTCTATTAATAAATTATTGATGAAGGGGCTAGGAAAAATTCTTTGTATGAACTTCGCAAGTTCCTAAGTTATGGCACTCGGTTGGAGACTGAACTACTTAATATGTGCATAATACGAAACACATGACCCTGACCTTCCAAGAAGAACTCACAAGCGAAAGGCTAACCTTGCGTAGGACGCGTCCCACCTTGGAGACGGCGACCACGATGTTCAAAGTGATCGACGCAAACCGTGCCCATCTCGGGAAGTGGCTCTCTTGGGTTGAATCGACTTTGGCAGTAGAAGATACCCTCAAGTATTTATTTGACAAAGAGGAACAAACGGAAAAAGGAACTAAGATAGAGTACGGAATATATCTGGGCCGGGAATACATAGGAAACGTGTCGATTTTTGACATTAGCACCAAGAACAAATCCGGAGAAATCGGATACTGGCTTTCCTCATCACATGCAAGACACGGATATATGACGGAAGCGGTGAAGACTTTGGAAAAGGAGGCCTTTGAGAATCTGGAACTCAACAGAGTCCAAATCAAGTGTGATGAACGAAATATAGCTTCTGCAGGAGTGGCCAAAAAATGCGGATACAAATATGAGGGGACGCTTAGACAAAACATGCGAAACAACTATTACAATGACCTGCGGAACACTCTTGTATTTTCCAAACTATACTCGGAATACGCGGGCGAGGCTACGACAAACCCCAACTCCCATAGCGGTAGGTAATAAATAGGCTTTTTACTTCACAAATTAACAAAGAAGCCAGTCATTGTAGGCCCGGTAGAAGGTATGTGAGTACTGTTTTCTTGCAATATACAGCGTAGCAATTGAAAGAAATTACATGAGATTAACCACCGCTGTCCGATTCCACGACTTTCAGTTCATTGCGCAAGATACGTTTCGCTCAGAGCCGTGGGTTGTGGGAGAAGTTACCCCAAACTTCTTATTGCACTCATAGATAGAATATAGGAAAAGACGACAC
>JALWDW010000005.1:0-46976 GCA_027036675.1 Candidatus Dojkabacteria bacterium | reverse complement strand
CCCGTACATAAATTATAAACATTGTTCAAATGACCGACCTTTTACAAAAATATTTCGACCCGACACTGATAAAAAAAGCGCGGGACTTGTACTCGCAGAACGCCGGCAAGGATACGGCCCCATCGTACACAGAAAGATTGCAGGCACTGGATAAAAAAATACGACAAAGCTGGCAGGAAGATGAGTTTTTCAAGCAAGACCGCGAAATACATGGAGAAGACAAAGTTGAAGCGATGAAACGCGCGGTACTGCATCACGATTTCTCAGCGTTTCAAGACTATTCTGAGGAATTTTATGAAGTATACTCGGTCGCGAGCAGATTTCAGGACATATTGCGCATAGTATCTTATCTGGAAACGGATAATGCGGATACCGAATTGCCCGAATTTGACAAAACTTTGATGAAGTACTCTGCCGTCTTGTCAAATTTGTACGATAAATATTTCTTTGCGTGGATCCGAGCAATGCAAAACAGCTCGGCCAGTGTTCTTCTGAAGCATGTCCTGCAAGTTGCCCCGAATAAATTGACCGATTACCCAAACCGCGAACAGATCTTCAGCCATTATACGGTCAATATACTGCCGGACGGCGAAGATACGGAGAACATCGGATCGCTAGATAAGATAAAAAGCATACCGTATGCCGAGGCATTTGCAGAAGAATTGACGCCGATATATGAAGTATTTGATGAGTTGATGGTTGCATTGGAAGCTATACCAGATAGGACCGATGTTCAACACGACTATTTTGAATTCCTCAGGCAATATAGGAAGGCGTTGGCTGTAGATAGATTTGAGGACTTGGAAAAAGAATGGCGCGAGTTGGATATCAAGTGGATGAAATTCTCGTATCCTGTCGAAATCGTACACGAAATGGAATACGATTATGGTGATCCGTTGCGTGTAAAAGTGATGCCGGCCTTTTCGATAAGACTGTTGGACGATAGGTACCGTGAAGAAAACGAGGATATCAATAAATTACGTGGCTATATGGTGGACTTCTACAAAAATGAAAGACACGGTGAAATTATGGAAAAAGGTATGTTTTCATTGGAGCACTCCAGTGCGGGTCTATATTACCTTCCTTTCCAAAGTGGTGTGGACCTCTATTTTTCCTTCACAGGGCAGAGTATCCCAAACAGAGTAGACGTGCGAGGAGAATACGGCACCAAAATATATTTCAACCCCGAGTCGGCTCGCAGCAGGCAGGCCAAGGCAAAGATGTTGGCGAATAAGGTTTTGGCGGTACCTATCTCCGATGCGGATGTGGACGCTATTGACTCGATCGTCAACCTTGTATCCGTCCATGAATTTGGACATGCCATATATGGCATGAAATATTTGGAGGGCCTGGAAGACAGATATCGTTCCCGACTGGAAGAAACTCGAGCGGAATTGACAGTGATATTCATGCTAAATTACCTACTGAAAAACGGTGTGATCTCCGACGAGGAAGCGGACAAAAGATTATACAGCTTTGCGTTGCAAGATTTGCGCAGATTTGCCGATTATGAAAGTTCGACTCTGTTACCGTATATTATCAGCGCAAAAGGTACGTACAAGACCTATGAAGAAACTGGTTACATGTACATTGAGGGTGATAAATTGCATGTCAATCGAGACAAGACCCGGGCAGTATTGGATGCTTTGGCCGACAAGTTTATTGCAATGTTGGATATGATCGATGGGCAAGATGTCGAAGGAATGGTTGAATTCTATGAAAACTATGATGTAGAGACTCCGTTGGTAAAATGGTTGGCCCAACGGTTGATGCACTCGGTATAACTACGACAATCAAGCTAAATCAATGTGCTATGGAGGAGGACTCTTGGCACTTCTACGGATATTGCTTTCGCTGAGTAACCTTCGTCACATTAATCCGAGCTTGATTTACTCGATACGATACCGGACGGCCAAAAGAGGGAATTTAGCGGTTACCCAAACAAGAAGCTTGCCAATCAATTTGCATCATGACCCACCTTCGAGCGCAATATGCATACATTATGCGTGGGTAGATCAGCACACCGCGTCCTGCTAATGGATCTTCGTCAGAACAGTTTCGAGGGTGTGTAAGTCTTGAGCAAGTGCGATCAGTCTATATCTAAAAATTTGTCAGGATCACTGTTACCGCATCGAGGGCAGGTAGTCCTGGGGCGGACCCCTTCGTAAACGTATCCACACACCATGCATTTCCAACTATTCCAACGAGCTGTCAGATCCTCCGAAAACGTTTTGTCGGTCAGCAACGGGTCATTCGGCGTGTTCGAGTTTTGCACATTTTGTTGGGTAGTCTGTGTGGCAGTCTCCGTGTTGGGGGTGGGTTGCTTCGGGTGCAATGTCGGCTGAGTCGGTACAGGTTTCGGGGTCGGGGGCTGGGTTTGCGGTAAACCTGTTGTTGGATCCGCAGTGTTGTTTGTATTTCCTTCCATAGCTTTGTGATTACATATATTCCGATGAAAATAGTATAGTACATCCTGTTTACAAATAGTATACTGATTTATGAAAAATATTTCCAGTGGCAGAAGGTCAAAAGCAAAATACGTGAATAAGGAGTTGGAGACGGCTTCTGGATATATCAAAATTTTCACGGTCTTTATGGTACTCTTTGGGGTACTGATGGTGTTTGATGCAAGTGTCTATACTGCCGGACGAAGCGCTTTGTCGCATTACGACAGATTTTATTATGTCAAATTGCAAATCATTTGGACATTCATAGCGGTGGTATTGGCTTGGATACTTTATAACCTGAATTACAAACTGCTACAAAGAATGTCGGTGTTCATCATGGGCGGGGTTTTATTTCTCCTGGTAGCGATCTTGGTGATCCCGCTGATGAAAATAGACAACGGTCTTTTGGGTGTTTCGGCAAGAAACGGGGCGTCCCGATGGATACGAGTTGCAGGTATACCGATACAGCCTGCGGAATTCGCCAAATTGGGGATGATCATATACATGGCTTCATGGTTACCTAAGTGGAATACAAATTACAAAGGACTGGCCAGTCTCAAAAGGTCGGGGGTTGGACAGAAATTTATGTACTTTGGTATTTTATTGATCTTCGTGCTTGGCTTGGTATTGTTGGAAAGGGATCTGGGCACTGCGGCAATCATAGGATTTGTAGTAACGGCCGTATTCTTTGTGTCAAGCGAGGACAAAATCCATACGTACGGCACTATGGCGTTGGGGGCTGTAGCCGGTATATTGGGTCTGATCTCTGCGAGTCTGGCGTCGTACAGATCGGAGCGGATCGCGGTGTATACACATTTACTGACGACTGGTGCCGTGCTCGATCCTTTGGGCAAAGGCTATCAACTGCAACAAATATTGTATGCGGTAGGTTCGGGCGGTTGGTTTGGAAGGGGGTTGGGTGCTTCCCGTCAAAAATTCGGATACTTGGGCTTCGAGGCTCATACGGACTCGATCATCGCCGTGATGCTGGAGGAAACCGGGTTGATCGGTGGGTTGATCTTCATCGCGCTGTGGTTGGGGTTTCTGTATTACGGTATCAAGATAGTGCGAAATACAAGCGATTATGAGGCTAAACTGGTCGGGGTTGGCATCGTGGTATGGCTTTTTGCACAAGCGATGTTGAATATATCGGCTAATATCGGTGTCATCCCGTTGACTGGTATCCCATTGCCTTTTTTGACATACGGTGGCTCGGCCATGATAGTGAACCTGGCCGGGATTGCATTGTTGCTGAATATTGCCAAACAAAATAAGACATAAGGGCGCTATACCGGGCGGGCTTTTTCCCATGTCGAGTAGAAATAGTCTCGCATGGCTTTGGTCAATAGTGATATACTGACATATGAAAAGAATACTGGTTACCGGAGGCGGTTCGGGCGGGCACGTAAATACCGCCAAAGCGTTTGTTGATAAACTGATGCGAGAATACGGCGAGCGGTCTGTACTGGAAAATATCCTATACATTGGTGGAAATAAAGGTATGGCGGGAGATCCGTCTTCTCTAAGCCTCGAGCAAAAAATCATCGAACAAAACACACAGATCCCGTTCAAGGCGGTAAGTGCCGGTAAACTTCAACGAAAACCCGACCTTACAACATTAACTATGCCGTTTGAAGTCACGAAGGGATTTTTGCAATCGTTGAAATTGATCAAGCAATTTAGCCCCGACCTCGTTTTCGCAACCGGAGGATATGTGACGGTGCCCGTATGTATGGCCGCGCGCGCATTGCGTGTGCCTGTTTACTTGCATGAACAGACCGCAAGTGTGGGGCTTGCCAATAAGATTGTGGCCAAATTTGCAAAAAAAGTGTTCGTATCATTTGCCAGTTCATTGGACGAACTCCCCAAAGATAAGGTGGTATTGTCAGGACACCTGATCCGCCGTTCTATATTTGATACTTCATTGACCCAACAAGCGAAACTGGCGCATAAACTCAAATCGCAACTGGACAAGGTGGGGGATGTACCGGTCGTAACTTTGATTGGCGGTGGTCAGGGGTCGCATAAATTGAATACCGTATTTTTGCAAACATTGCCAAAATTACTGGAAAAATATTTCTTGATACTGCAAACTGGGGATAATTCCGCTACCGGCGATTTCGACAAGTTGACCAAACGAGTGGAAGACCTGCCCGAGTTTATGCGTGACAATGTGCTGATTATAAAATTTGTTCATGAGGCTGATTTTGGATACGTAATGTCCAAGACGGATATTTTCGTAGGTAGGAGCGGTGCGGGGCTGGTGTATGAGATGGCGTTGTTGCGCAAACCGTCCATACTTGTCCCGATACCGTGGGTTACCCACAACGAGCAAATGAAAAACGCGCAGAATCTCGTCGATGTTGGTTTGGCCAAAGTAATCGAAGAAAGTGATCTGAACCCCGGTACCCTGACGGCAACCATAGATTCGATGAATGAAGCCATCAAAAAACAAACACTACCGATCGACGAGGATGCATTGCAAAATCTCTTCCCGGACAACGGAGCGGAGATCGTATTTCACGAAATATTCGATTGACGTTTGCGACCGAGGATATAGCGAAAATTTCTGCCCAATTTCAACCACTTTTTGTAATAGTGAGTCTGCGGTAGTCCGAAACTTTCCGGCTTGTATTCACCCGTCTTGATGTCCCAACCTGCGTCGCAGGTCTCCAGTTGCGCGGATACGAAGTCATAATAATCTTCCCAATCCGTGACGAAAAGGAACGAACCTCCCGAAGTTGTTTTTTTGTGTAAGATACTGAACCACTCTGTTGTCAACGGGCGCCTTTTGTGATGGCGTCTTTTGTGCCAAGGGTCCGGGAAAAGTATATACGTCTCGTCGATCGTCTCATCTGCAAATATAAGCGGAATAATCCCGTACGCTTCGGCTTTGAAAATTCGCGCATTGTCTACTGAAGAGAGCCGACGCATACCCATCCTCATAAACTTTGAAATTATCTCAAAACCGATAAACAGGTCATCAGGTCGTTTTTGTGATAAATCGGCGATCAATTCCCCATGACCCGAACCTATCTCTACAACCAACCTTTTGTACCTTCGTAATTTTTGCCAGTCCGTCGGGTATGGCAATGCATGTATATCGAGCTTTGCAAGCTTATGATTGTAGTTAAATTTAAATCGTCGTAATACACCTCTGAGATGATTGTAAGATCGCACAAAGCGAATTTTTACCAGATATTTGTGCTTCTTGACTGTGACGGAAGAAAAAGTCTTCATAAATTGAATAATATCATTATTTGAAAAGATGATTTTATCATGAGCAGTAGTTTTCGACTAAATTCTCTATGGGTCGTGAGTTTACTTGACTGAAAAAACAAAGAGTTTATAATCCATATTAGCTTTAAGTAAATAAATTGATGAGGATACTATAGATATGAGTGGATTTAATCAATATGGAGGTGGTGGTGAAAGGATTGATATTACATCGTATTTTTCAGAACGGGCCAAAAATTCATTGCAGAAGGCTGCAGAATCAGCGTTGATGCACCATGTTCGCAATATAGATACAGAACATTTACTGGTAGGTATTCTGCAAGATGACCCGGTTGTGGAAAGAGTATTGAAAGAACTTGGCGCAGATAAAAAAATGCTACTTAAGCAAGCTGAAGAGTTGATGCCGGAGGGATCTGAAAATGTTGACACACCAGGATTGACACCCAGAGCGAAACAAGTGTTGCAATACGCGTTTCAAGAAGCGATGCAATTGAAACACAACTATATCGGCGGTGAGCATATACTGTTGGGTTTGATCATGGAAGGTGAAGGTATCGCCGCGCAGTTGTTTGACAGATTGGGAGTGACGCAAGTGAAAGCAAGACAAGCTGTCATGAAGGTTGTCGGCGAAGGTGATAAAGAGGGTAAAAAATCGCAAGAAAAAAGTGCAACACCGACATTGGACAAGTTTTCGAGAAATCTTACCGAATTGGCAAAACAAGGCAAGATAGATCCTGTGATTGGGCGATCTGACGAGATTACACGTACAATCCAGATACTGACGCGCAGGAAGAAAAACAATCCGGTATTGATCGGAGAACCTGGTGTGGGCAAAACTGCAATCGTGGAGGGTCTTGCGTACAGGATTACTCAAGGTATGGTCCCGGATGTTTTGCAAAATAAAAAGGTATTGGAACTAGATGTTGCGGGATTGGTCGCAGGTAGTAAATATAGAGGTGAATTTGAAGAACGCGCCAAAAAGGTGATTGAAGAACTCGGCAAAGCTGGGAGGGACATAATCCTATTCATAGATGAATTGCATACTATCGTCGGGACCGGCGCGCAAGAAGGTCAGATGGACTTATCCAATATGTTGAAACCTGCACTCGCCAGAGGCGAATTACAAGTAATCGGTGCAACCACGCTTGCGGAGTATAAAAAATATATAGAGAAAGATGCCGCTTTGGAACGCAGATTCCAACCGGTGTTGGTAAATGAACCTACGGTCGAACAAACAATCGAAATATTGCAAGGCCTTAAAGACAGATATGAAGGACACCACAAGGTCAAGCTGACCGACGAAGCGATCGTTGCCGCCGCGGAATTGTCGGCTCGATATATACAGGATCGATTTTTACCGGACAAAGCTATCGACCTGATAGATGAGGCAGCTTCGCGTGTAAGATTGGCCGCGACCTCGGAGCCTGATGAATTGCGTGAAGTCAAACATCAGCTTGAGCAATTGGAAAAAGAGCGTGAGTCGTTGAGTCGTGCCGGTGAGCACAAAAAGGCCGCGGAAATCAAGGTGCAGATCGAGAAGAAGAAGAAAGAAATTGAACCTCTGGAACAAGAATGGCTTCGCAAAAAAGGTACGGGCACTCCGAGAGTCGTGGCTGACGATATCGCTGACGTTGTGGCGATGATGACGGGTATACCAGTATCGGACTTACGCGCCGAGGAAAGGGAGAAGCTTTTGGCGTTAGAAGATACGCTACACCAACGAGTGGTAGGACAAGAGTACGCAGTCAAAGCCATATCACAGGCAATCAGACGTTCACGGGTCGGCTTGAAGGATAAAAACCGGCCAATTGCATCGTTCTTATTCATGGGTCCGACCGGAGTGGGGAAGACATTGCTTGCCAAAGCCATAGCGCAACAGATATTTGGTGACGAAGATGCTATGATCAGATTGGATATGTCAGAGTATATGGAAAAATTTGCCGTATCGCGGTTGGTAGGTTCTCCCCCGGGTTATGTCGGACACGAGGAGGGTGGTCAATTGACTGAAGCGGTGCGACGCAAGCCGTACAGTGTGATTTTGCTTGATGAGATAGAGAAAGCCCATCCTGATGTGTTCAATATATTGCTACAAGTCCTGGACGATGGTCGATTGACTGATGCCAAGGGACGTACTGTAGACTTTAAAAATACTATCATCATAGCAACTAGCAACATCGGGTCTTCTAAGATTATGAAATTCTTAAAGACTTCACAGAAGCCAGGGGTGGATAAAAAAGAGTTGGAGTCAAAATGGGCCAAATTAACTGAGGAATTAAAGGAAGATCTAAAGCAATATTTCCGCCCTGAATTTCTTAACAGACTTGACGAAGTAATAGTTTTCAAAGGTTTGGAGAAAGCCCAAATTATTGAGATTGTGAAGATTTTACTTAAGGATTTGGAGGGATTGTTACGTGCCCAAGGGTTGAAGCTGGAGATAGATGACAAAGTATATGAGTTTATTGCCGAGGTTGGGTATGACCCGGAATTTGGCGCCAGACCGATCAAAAGAACTATACAGCGTGAATTAGAAACTCCTTTATCTGAGAAGATACTATCGGAGGATATTGAAGAAGGCGATACCATCAAGGTCACTGTTAAGAATGGTAGCTTGCATATAGAAAAGGTGAAGTAAGGGCTGCTGTTGCCCTCATTTGCAAACCGTCGCAAGTGGTGTATGGCAGTGTGTGACTGCGAATGAAAGCTTTTGACAAATCCGCATGGCGTTGATTTGCTTATCCTGTCGGCCACTCTAATCCATGGGTTCCATTCCTGCGGATGACAAACCAATGAAATTCTCACACTGCGTACAGATCAATGATGGTCTAGTTGCGACCACCAGTCGTAGTAGGCTTGGTTGTGTGCGACCGCAGATGAAACTTTAATGAAAATTTCACCACAGGTGAATCGCGCGTTACCTGAGTGTGGTTACTTGTTGCACGAGTACAGCCTTCGCGGTTCTGCCAGCCTTCCCATTCCCGAGGACCATCCCCGCCGTTGGGAGAGACTTTTTCCCATAGATGAAAGCTCAACACCCTCGGTGCGATATCCCGATAGTAAGGTTGATGTTGAGGGTGTAGCGGTTTCCAAACTGTCAGAATCGTTCCGTGGAGGGACGTTCAGCAGATGCGGTATGTCGGTCAGCTACTTCTCTTCTTCGACCAGTTCGATTTCCAATGCCCCATCATCAGCGACATCGACGACTTCACAAGTAGTCAAGCAAGTCTCACACTCGATGATGTCGCCCACTACTTTGCCGTCTTCCACGGTGATGGGGTTGCCACATTCAGGACAAATGACAGTAGTATTGTTCTCTTCCATGTCATTATACGTATTATCTTAATTGTTTGCAGAGTATAACATTTATTACGCCCGCATGTAACTTCCATCCTTCGTGGCATTTTGTTATGATTTGCCATGGATATGAGTAAAAAAACTCCGTTGGAGGCAATAAAAATCAATGTGGATGGTGAATCTTACGAGATTCTGTTGAAAAGAGAAGATCTAAATGTGACCGGTTCGCATAAAATACGAGGAATATACGAACAAGTATTGGCCCATATAGACGATGGACGGCGAAATTTTGTGATATCGTCGTCCGGTAACTCCGCAATAGCTGGTGCATACGTGGTAGACAGGTTAAACCAAACGACCACGCAGCGACCCATCAACCTGGATATTTTCATAAGTCCGCGTATCAGCTCCGCAAAACTGAGCAAATTGCGCAATTATGTCAATCCAGCCCATACCACCGTACATATTGAAGCGAAAACGATCTCTCACGCGCATATGTTTGCTACAGAGCATGGATCGACATTGTTGCGAGGTTCCACTGATAAATACGCCACCAAAGGGTATGAAAATATAGCCGTTGAGATTTATGACGAATTTCCGTATAAAAAGTACGGAGAGATACCGGCACTTTTCATACCCGTCTCAAGCGGTACGACGACGGTGGGGATATATGACGGATTTGCGAAAATACATATCGAGTATCGTGAATTTCGTATCCCTGCATTGCATATAGTACAGACGACAAGGGTTTATACAATCGCCGAGAGTATCGATCCGGAGTTTGACCGGGCGGTCGGAGCTACGAAAACTAGTATTGTAGACAGTATCGTGGACAAAGTGGCGCATAGGAAAAAAGAAGTGTTGGCAGCTGTAGTTGCGACAGGAGGTCGGGGGTGGGTTATGGACGACCGTGCGGTCAGCGAAGTGCGAAATATGATTCGTCAAGAGGACTTGGACGAGATCATAAGCTCCGGGGAGCATTTGTCTACATCGCATGAGGGCGCGTTGGCGATTGCGGGATTTGTGCGGGCGGTACGGACTGCGAAAAACCCTGAGCGCTTGAACGGCAGCGTGATATTGATGACCGGTGGTATATAATCTATACGTATTTTATCGAATTTGGTGATGAACGAACCTGTCTTTTACCTGACAAACGATCCGGAAAGGGCTCTCGGATTGGAGAAATTATACAAAAACTTCCATATAGTTTGTATCGACGATCATCCTATGATCCCATACCTGCGGGAAACTTGTGTCAGTGTTTTTTCTTTGGGAGAAACCTTGAAAACCCCGAACCCTATATTTCGTAGTACGGCTAAGTTGATGCAACAAGATATCGTTCGTGAATTTATTTCTTCTCACACAGATGAGTACTTGGAAAATACCGGATTACACGACAGTGGATACAAACCAAATATCATAGTATTCAAAATATCGGAGAAGATTGAAAGATTGGCTTCTATGTTTGGATATAGACTGCTAAACGCTTCCGCACAAGTGTCTGCAACGATCGAGAAAAAAGTATCTCAACACGAATTGTTTGTGAAGTATGGCATCACCATCCCGAAGTCTGTGATTACAACACTGACCGAGGGTTCGTATAAAAAGTTAACTCAAAAGTTGGGTACTCAAAACCTGGTTGTCCAACTTGATAGAGGGCATTCCGGTACAGGCACGAAATTCATTACAGGTGAGGGAGAATACGAAAAGATCGTCCAAAAGCATACGGGGCTGCAAGTGCGTGTCAGTGAAATGTTGGACGGAGCGACGTGGACTATCAATGCCGTAAACTTGCCCGAAGGCGTTTTGTACGGCGGGTTGTCTTTTCAGATCACCGGGTTGCCGGGTTTGACTCCGTATGTGGATGGAGGGACCGTCGGCAATGATTGGTCCAAGTCTGATGAACTGTCCGCCAATGTAAAAGATGCGTTGCGTGCGGAGATAGAGAATATCGGGAGGATGCTGACCGCCCGGTCGTATTATGGCCTTTTTGGGGTGGATTTCATGGTGAATGCCGACCGCCCAGTCATCATAGAAGTGAACGCTCGTCAGACAGCCTCTGTAAGTATGCATGCAATGCTGGATGAAGGCCGAGGGTGGATACCTCTCGAGGCTTTTCATATAGATTGGTTCATGAGTGCGAGCAAATCCGCACGGTATAAGAGGTATGGAGTTGTCAATGAGGTTCGGGGAAATATGTCGAGTGTAAATCCCCGCTGGTTGGGTACACCGATAGACGCGCGGAATATCGATGAGTATATGGAGGATTATAATTCCCATGCGTTTGACAATATCAAGGCTTCACAGATACTAGCCCGCAATACCGGGGACGCTCCGACCGCTTACAAGTTCAAAAAACCAATCGGTGTTTACGCTGGCAGTACCCGCTCGATGCTGAGGGAAACATATGCATTCCGTAATGTCGGTGAAGGTGAATTTTTGTATACTCATACTGCAGATGGACAAAACGTATCTGTCGGGACGGAGTTTTCCAGGATACAATGTGCATGTTCGCATGAAAATATAGATACGGCGTTTCTGCTCGACAATGCTATAATCAGCTGAAAACATATGAAAAATCCCAAATCTGCGACAAACAAAAGTAATGGTGTTTGCACTGAATACAAATTGCCGTCCTATGTGGAGTCATTTATCAAGCAGTATGAAGGATTGCGTATATTTGACGTCCGGGTGCCTGTGCCGTATTATCGCAATGTCAAACGTTCCCATTCGGATTTGCGATCATTGGTCGGTAAAGGCTCGCCTGACGAGATCGCACTGGAGACTCGGATTATCGCTCAGTTGAAGGGTGTCGATCTACAAAAAATGGGCAAAGAGCAAATCCGTCAGTTTATGAGTGAACACGGGTTGGGTATTGATTGTTCCGGTTTTGTCGCACAGGTATTGGATTATTGGATTCATCATGCGCATGCCGGTTCATTGCTGTCCAATTTGGATTACCCGTATAGGAATTTATTATCCCATATCAAAGTGAGATTACGTCCTATTTCAAATATTAGCGCAAACATCCTGACTTCCGACAAAAACACGGATAGAGTCCACCTCAATGAAGTGATGCCGGGAGATCTTATACGGACCAAAGGTGTCAAACGAGGAGATCACGTACTGTTGGTGTCCAAGGTGTTGAAAAAAGGCCATAAGGTTGTTGAGATAGAGTATGTTAATTCCAACGAGCAGTACGGTGATCAAAACGGTGTACGTAGGGGGCGTATCGAGATAACCTCCCCCGATGAGCCTCTGGAGACACAGAATTGGAAGGATTGGGATAGTAAAGCCAATAAATGCTGGACCCTGGAGGGTATGAAAAACAACGCCGATGATAACGGATTGAGACGATTGAAGTTTTTTGACAAACTCCGCAATGATATTATATCTGAGGAATGTCACAGTAATTTGAGGAAGAAGTAACCGACATGCATTTTCATATAGATGGCTTGTTTCAAGAATCAATGTTTTTTATCTTGGTGTCATTTGCAATCTCGATGGCTTGGGCTCCCGTACTTATACATGTATTGTACAAATTCAAGATAGTCAGGCTGAGCAAAAACGAATATGCGCATATTGTATACACAAAAGGCACGAAAGCCGGTACTCCGATCATGGGAGGGTTATTGATCGTGCTTACCACTGCGATACTAACGCTGCTTTTCAATTGGAACGGCAATACATACGTGCCAATCATCGTATTGCTCGGGACCGCATTACTTGGGGGCCTTGACGATGTGTTGAATATATACGGCCGTAAAAGGATTTTGCGTCCTGTCGGGAAACAATGGCGGCTTGTACGAGTTCATAGGAGCAAACTGAAGCGGGTCAGGTTGTTTTTGGAATTGCCCTGGAATATGTACCTGAATTTTTGGTATAGGCTTGGTTCCAATCCGGGTAAAGGTATACAGGCCGGTGAAAAAATACTCGTCCAAATTGGGGCGGGAGTGATGGTGGCCTGGTGGATATACTACCGACTGGGTTGGGATACCATATGGTTGCCTTTTCATGAGCCGTTGAAGCTGGGAATCCTGATGCCGGTGCTTATTGTATTTACAGTCGTATCGATGGCAAATGCTGTGAATATAGCGGACGGCGCAGACGGATTGGCGTCGGGATTGGCGATCCCGGTATTCGGTGCACTGTTGGTGTTTGCCATTCACAAAGGCAATCCAGATCTATCGTTGCTGATTTCAGTGACAATCGGGACTCTATTGGCATATTTGTATTTCAATATCAAACCAGCACGATTTGAGATGGGGGACGTCGGTTCATTGGCATTGGGTGCTATGATGGCTTCAATCGCGTTTGCTCTGGACAGAGTCGTATTGTTGCCGGTGGTTGGGGTCATGTTTGTAATAATCATCAGCTCGTCGCTTTTGCAAAGTGTGTATAGGATATTGCGCGGGCGAAGGCTTTTTAAAATTGCCCCGTTGCACCTCGATCTGCAATTTAGGGGCTGGTCTGAGGAGAAGGTGGTGATGAGATTTTGGCTGATTGGGGCACTTGCCGCGGTTTTGGGGCTTTTTTTGGGGTGGTAGGTGAAAGTTATATTAAATAAAAAAGTTTTTCATGTCGAGAATCCGCAGAGTGGTTACGCACATATGTCAAGCCTGGGGTTCAACCCTGGGGTTGAACCCCGACTTCAAATGCCAGGCCCTGATCAACACCTTCTGGCATTTGCCTAAGGCGTGGTTTTGGAACCTGTACTATCGGTTCCCCGCACGGAAACTGACGGTGATCGGTGTGACGGGGACCGACGGGAAGACCACTACATCTACGATGATCTACCATATACTAAACGAGAACCTTGGGAAAGTTGCGTTGATATCTACCATAGCCGCGAAATTGGGTGACGATACATCTCCCACCGGGCTCCATGTGACCAACCCCGACCCGCGGGTCTTGCAGAAGCTTTTGGCACAAGCGGTCAAAAAAGGACTGAAGTATGTCGTCTTGGAAACAACATCACACGGGCTTTACCAACATAGGGTCGAGGGAATTAAATTCGAAGTCGCCGTCTTTACCAATATATCCAACGAACATTTGGACCACCACGGTACGTACGAGAACCTTGTCAATGTCAAAGGACGACTGATCGAGAAACTGAAACCCGGAGGTCTTGCGGTATTAAATCGGGACGACAAAAGTTTTGACCGGTTATTGTCTAAGTACAAACAAATATCGGCCCAAGCTCCGGATATTCAACTTCGCACGTATGGTACGAATGAGGATTGTGATTATAAGATCGAGCATATCAAGGCGGAGGACATCAATCACGTATCATTTGACCTTATCGTTCGTGGTCAAAATGAGACTCATGCGGAAGTATCCGAGCGGTATGCTGTGCGATTGCCGGTGGGCGGAGTTTACAACGCATACAACGCCGCCGCCGCTGTCGCGGCGGCGGCGTTGGCCGTCGCACCCCGTGACGCAGTCAAAGCGTTGTCCTCTCTGCATGGCCTGAGGGGGAGATGGCAAATTATCCAAACCCGACCGTACTCCGTAGTCGTGGACTTTGCCCACACGCCAAACAGCCTGCATCAAGTGCTGAAATATGCTCGAGACATACAAGAGAACAAGCAACTCATCGTAGTCTTCGGCGCGGCGTCCAAGCGGGATACATACAAAAGGCCCGAAATGGGGAAATGGGCCTCCCGCTACGCCGACATGGTGATACTGACTGCGGAAGATCCTAGAGGCGAATCGGTCAAGAAAATAAATAGTGAAATCAGGCGTGGTATAGATCGAGAGTTGGAAGACAGTGGACGGAAGGTGGAAGTATATGATATCCCCGATCGGCGCGAAGCGATACGGCAAGCATTGCAACTTGCCAAACCCGGGTCACTTGTCTTGATCACCGGTAAAGGTCATGAACAAAGTATGAATATTGACGGGATCCACGAAATACCGTGGGACGATGTTGCCGTAGTACAAGAAGAATTGGGAAATATAAACACAGAGAAATCTAACGGGAAATCGGTGAAATAGGGATATGTGAGTCCGACAGTGAGTGATATAATCAAGCTATGAAATCAGATATCAAACATGTACACTTTATAGGGATTGCCGGGAGTGCGATAGCGCCGATTGCTGTGATGATGAGTGAATTGGGTTGGAAGGTGACCGGCAGTGATAGTAGTTGTTGGGAGCCTGCCAAAAGCCTGTTCGACAACAATGGGATCGCTGTACATGTTGGCAAGTACGATGACCTCGCGAACGTGCGTGACGCCGATCTTGTCATTATAGGTGGCGGCCCTTTGATGATAGATGTAAACAACCCCGAGTATTTGGAGGCGAAGACACTGAACAAAGATTTGCACGGCTTTGTATACCTTGTTGACAAATACATAGTCCACGAGCAAAACATAGTCGTGACCGGCAGTTACGGCAAGACGACCACTACGGCCTTGACTGCGTGGATACTCGACGAAGCCGGCAAAAGTCCGTCATTTATGTTGGGAGGACAACCTTTGGACTTCGAAAGAGGAGTCAGACATACGGACAGCGAATGGTCGGTAATTGAAGGGGATGAGTATTATTCGGTATTCCACCACGATGAGGTACCAAAATTCTACCGGTATTCGCCGAAATACGCTATCCTCACATCAGCTCAACACGATCATGTCAATATCTATCCTACTGAGGACAGCTATGTGGAAGCATATTATATGCTTAGTGAAAAGGTCGTTGAAAACAAAGGTAAACTCTATGTTTGTGCGAGTGGTGTAAACAACAAGAAAGTGCTTGAGCAGCATATGGTAAATGGCGGGACATATTTGACTTATAAGATAAACTCGTTGCCAAATAGGTTGGCTGAAACTGTATCCGATGATGCGATCGATTATATCGCAACAAACATACAATTTGGTGAACAATATACCTCGTTTGAGGTCTTACATGCCGGTGAATCCCTCGGTACCTTTCAGTCTCCGCTTATAGGGATGCACAATGTGGAAAATGCTTTATCTGTGATTGCGGTTTTACACGATCTGGGAATATCGGTAAAAGATATCCAGGCGGGATTGAAGTCTTTTAAAAATGTAAAAAGGAGAATGGAGCCTCTCGGATACCTGCCTACCGGCGCTATAGTATTGGATGACTTCGCGCATTCACCGCCAAAAGTGAAAGCGACTCTTGATGCGATCCGTACACGTTACACTGAAAACAACGTGGTTGTATTGTTTAATCCGCGACTTTCAAACAACGAGGGCAAAGATAGTATCAAACCTTACGAGGGTGTATTTGATCAGGCTGATCATGTGATTATCCCCAAAATCATAGTCAAAGCGTCTCAAGCGGAGAACAAGAGAGTGTACGGGAAGGACTTCCTGGAGGTTATCGGTAAAACGAATAAAAACGTATCATATATTCCCAAGACAGAGAAAATAAAGAGATTTCTCGCAGAAAATACCGATAAAAACAGCGTATTTGTCATCATGAGCGCAAAGTCGTTGGATAGCTTCGTAGAGGGGCTCGATTTGCGTCCGGCGAACTGATTATTTTTGAAGATGGGACAAACCCTCTATAACAAAACTAAAGGTACCGGCACTTTGTATGTTGTAGCCACTCCCATCGGTAACCTGGGCGATATCACGGTTCGGGCTGTAGAAATACTAAAACAAGTGACGTTTGTTTTAGCCGAGGATACGCGACAGACGGCAAAATTGTTTCAACGGTACGAAATTACCACACGGATGGTGTCGTATAGAGACCAAAATCACGATCGGATGATTGGCAAGATTGAAGAAAAACTGGATGTAGGCTTGGATTTAGCGTTGGTAAGTGACAATGGTACACCGTTGATCTCCGATCCAGGTTACAAACTTGTCGCAAGGTTGCGTGAACAAGGATATGCAGTCGTCCCTGTCCCCGGGGCGTCTGCGGTGATATCCGCTCTCAGTGTCAGTGGTTTACCTACAGATAAGTTTGTGTTTTTGGGCTTTTTGCCAAAAAGCGAAAAGAGGCGTCATGAACTTTTGGCACGGGTCCCGGAAGGGTTTAGCGCGGTACTGTACGAATCACCGCATAGGATTATGAAATTGCTGGATCTGCTTGTGCAGTTGGATAAGTTTCACAAAGTCTTTTTGGCGAAAGATATGACGAAAAAGCATGAAGAGTTTTTCACTGGGACCCCTGTAGAGGTGCAAGAATCCCTGAAAGCTGTATTTGAGGACGGAGTCATCAAGGGTGAGTGGGTTGTAATATGTTCAGCTAAATAACACGGCTAATTCGAGCGTTATTTGTCTTTGCTAGAGGTCAGTTGAGCAGTGACGATAAAGCGTCCGTTTGGAATGTCTTCCCTTTGTGAAGCGAGGCGATGTGAAAAAGTTTTACGCTCTAAGGCATTTTGGTATGTATCCAATCCTGTTGAAGTAATATTTGAAATGGGGATACCTTTTTGGGTGAGTTGCCACGTGAAGAAACCTTCGATGTCCAATGCATATCGCCCGTTAAGGTTGTCCTCAACTTCACGTAAGAATCCATTGTCGATCCAGATGTCGGTATTTAGTAATGTGTCGTAGTGTGGCATTGCACCACTTTCAGGTGAAAGGTTTGGACTGATCCAGACGGATAGCTTCGAGATATTTGTCTCAGGTCTGGCCTTGAGTATTGCATCTATTGCATGGTACCCGATCATAAGATCTGTACCTCGTCTGCCAGCGTGTACCAATGCCAAAATATTGCCATCTGTGATCACAGCGATGATGCAATCCGCCGGCAACGCACCGAGTATTATACTGCGGTCGGTGGTGATGATGATATCCGAATTCGGGACTTCAGTTGTGCCGAGTCGTCCTATGGATGACGTACCGGCCTTGTCGTACTCATCAACGATTGCGTGATTCACCCCGTGCTCCGGATTCATCATAAATAAATCAGACAATTGGGCCGTATACAATTTAGTCAAACGTGTGTATTGCTTCGATAGTTTTGCCAGAGTTTGCCCGTTATCCGCAATATACTTGGGAGACATGTTGCCAGTAGGCGCACCCCATGAATAAACAACCTTGGCATCAGGTGGAAACCTTTTTGACCCAGTATTTGCGCTGATGAATTTCATAAGGCTCGCGGCTTATGGCTAATCTTTTATCACTTTCACTTCCCGCTCAATATCGACATCGAAGCGTTCTTTCATCTTGCGTACCATCATGTCGGTGAAATCCAGTACCTCCTGTCCGCTCGCCTCACCGTCGGTGTAAATATTCAGAGCTTGATTTTCGGATACCCCCACGTGTCCTTCCCAGTAATTGCGGAATTTAAATACCTCGTCAAATATGTGAGCCAACGAGACTCGTACCATCGCGCCGTCGGGTAGAGCATCTATGTCGTTTGGTGGGTATTTCATTCCTTCGACCGGATAGTATTGCAAGGCTGGCATTTCCGCTCGTATCTCCAAGTACTTTTCTTTGGTGATATTGGGATTTTTGAAGTGGCTGCCACACATACCGTAGGATCCCTTGAGTGCATCTCCAAATTTATTCAACCGCATTATCCGCAATGTTCTTTCTATATCGGCTACGGTGAATGGTTCTCTCGCCATTTTCTTTATTTCCGTACTGACAGCTCCGTGTTTGTAAGACCAGTACGTTAAATCCACTTTGGGTTTCTTTGTTAATTTAAGCGTTACATAAGTTAAGAAATACTTGCCAAACCATTTGTTTTTGAAAAAACTTTCTCTGTACTCATAACCGCATTGGTCGGCGGTGAATTTATGGAGTTTGCCGGTCGACAATTCCACGGCTTCCACGTCCACTACCAGATCGCTTGTTTGTTGCCCGTATGCTGCGATATTTTGAGCTACGGAGGACCCGACCGTACCGTATATCATAGTCATATTTTCCATCCCGCCCCATCCGCGCTTGACAGTATACCGTACCAGGTTGATCCAATCTTCTCCGGTGCCGACTTTCAGTATGACGTAATCATCGGTTTCGTCCACCATCGCCACGCCCTTGATCTTATTCAACATCACCAATCTGTCGATATTACCGATAGGCAATGTATTGAATCCTTGCCCCAGCACGAGTTTCGGCATATCCCGTATCGTGCGAGATTGCAAGATTGTCATAATATCCGATCCGCTGTGAATTGGAGCGAAAAGTTTCGCCGTAGCCTCGACACGATAGCCGTTGTACGGTTTTAGAGAAACATTTTCTCGAGTCAAGGTATATGTGTGTTTTGGCACTTTTAGCTTAAAGTTAATTTAAGTTGTTTATATGATTTGAATTCGTTCTTTAACAGCTTCCATATATCTTGGTGAACTTTGGTCGCGCTCTGGTTTGCATCGACTACTTGCCAGCCGTATTCACCGGCGAGCTGGCGGTAGATATTGCGAACTTTATTCCATTCGACGTTGTCGATGTCTTCGTTTCTATGTCCTTTCTCTATAGCAGTTTTGTATCTTTCGCCATCCAGCAGTATCACAATGTCGGGTTCGATTAGCCCGTAGTTCAGTAGTTCCAGTTCGCGACGTGACGCGCCTGCTTTCATACCCCATGCTATTCCGGTGCCTACATAGTCTTCGGCGATGACGTTGATTCCCGAATTTAGAATACCTATCAAGTTTTCCTGAAAATCGATGCGATTTTGCACATATAGTTTCTGTAACTCCATGGCGTCGATATTACGTTTGGAGGATTTCGGGTTGCGCAAGATGTCATTGATGATTGGACCAGTCGGTCGTAATTGGTACAAAGGGTATTTCAATAAAAATAACGATTCATGTCCTTGGTGTAAGAGCTTATGCGAGAGCTTGGACATTTGCATTGATTTGCCAAGGCCGTTGGCCCCGTATATGGCGATAAACGTTCCTCGGTTTCCGTACCGATTTAGTGTTGACATGCGTGTATTGTAACATAGATATTGAAGTCGGCGTCTAAATATCATACACTACGCCATGGCTGATCTGATAATTCAGGGTGGGAAACCGTTACAAGGTACAATCACACCGTCGGGATACAAAAACTCGATAGTCGCATTGATACCGGCTACGCTTTTCACAGATGCACCGGTAACGTTTACCAACGTGCCAGATATTACAGATGTGCGGAATATGTTACGTTTCCTCAAAAGCATCGGTTCCAAGATTACGTGGCAACGCGCCGAAAATACTTTACAGATTGATAATTCCCATTTGCATGCCTCACCCAATATGGATAAGTACCCGACAAATATGGGGTCGGCGAAGTTGTTGATCCCCGGCTTGTTGCACAGGTACAAAACCGTGCGAATTCCAAATAAGCTTAAGGGATGTACATTGGGTGTGCGCGACAGTGAAGTTGATTATGAATTCTGGAAGAAAATGGGTGTCAAGGTGCGTGGAGTCAACGGGAGTCGGGAATTTTCCATCCTGGATAAATTTCGAGCTTGTGAACACTGGGCCGATTATCAAGGGGTCACTTCCACTGAAAACTTCATCTTGAGTGCGATCATGGCGAACGGCCATTCGATATTGTTAAATAGCGCATCCGAACCGCAGGTGCAGGACTTATCGCAATTTTTGATGAAGTTGGGAGCGCAAATAGAAGGTGCAGGTTCCAACAAACTGAGCATCGAAGGGGTGCGAGAATTGTCGAATACGCCGGTAAATCATAGAGTAACGGACGACTACTACGAGGTGGCGACCTTCTTGGCTTTGGGCGCGATGACAGGTGGTAAAGTGACAGTCAATATGCCTGATCAACAGTATATGGGGTTGATTTACAAGACGTTTGACAATCTTGGTGTGCATTTGGATATCGGTTCGGATACTGTTACAGTATTGCCTGATTCCACATTCCAGTTGAAACCCACGGAACAGAAAAATATGTTGCGAAAAGTCGAGGCCGCACCGTGGCCGTACTTTCCGGCGGACTTGATGCCACCGTTTATGGCGTTGGCGACGAGGGTAGACGGTACATTGTTGTTTTGGAATAAAATTTACGAGGGGGCAATGCATTGGATTACGGAATTGATGAAATTTGGGGCTCATGTTCATATGTCCGACCCTCACAGAGTGATTGTGTTTGGAGGGAAACGCTTGAATCCTGCCGTAGTGGATGCTCCGTATATTATCCGTGTGGCAGTGGCGTTGTTTATGGTGAGCGCTTCGATTCCCGGGCGTAGTGTAGTCAAAAGTGCCGATACAATCAAAAGGGCGCACCCACACTTTGTGCAAAATTTGCACAAACTTGGCGCCGATGTGGAATGGGCGGAGTAGGAGGCGTTGCGAGGTAGGGGCTCGTGTCTGGGGTTGGATCCCCATTTTTTTTTGGATGGAACTGACACGAAGCCGGGGTTCGGACCCGGGGGTTGTACCCACCCTTTGAGTCTGAAGCTTGTTGATATGAGCATAACAGGCCGAAAATCGGGAATCTCGATGTTTTTTGCGATGTGAATCTGATAACCGATTTAGGCTATTGTGAAAACGGTTGCGGGGAACTCACTTTGCAGTGTGTAAACTTGTCCGTGATACCAGGGCTTTCGGGGCTATCGTAGGTTTGTCACTCTGGTAGCGGTTCTACTCACCATCTATCGTAGAGATCGGAGAGGTCTGCTTGTCCCGATCCTTGTGACAGTGTACGATTTCCGTGTGTCTCGCGAGTACTGAGGTTTTTATGTCGTTTAGCGTTCTCTGCGTGTCATCAGGACTGCGGGCTGAAGAAGCGGGTTTGTGGCAACCCCCCACCCGCGGGCGGAGACCGACCTGATGACCGATACGGTTCCCCGCACTTTGAGGCGGAGGATTGGCCAATGGGCGGATGAAGCACTGTGGTCGATACCCCCACCCGCGGGCGGAGACCGACCTGACGACCGATACGGTTCCCCGCACTTTGAGCCCGGAGGTTTGGCCAACGGGCGGATGAAGCACTGTGGCCGACACCCCCACCCGCGGGCGGAGACCGACCTGTATGCCCGGCGTGGTACCCGAGCCTGAGGATGAATGGTTGCCAAAAAGGTCGGCTGAGCGTCGTAGCTAGCCCTGCACCCCGACCCGAAGGTCGGAAAAGGACTCTGTTCTCCATCGACCGAAGGTGGCAAGGCGTCCGACCCGCTAATACGGCGCAGTCGAACGGCAGCCTAACCTTTTGTATATAGGTCAGACAGGCATAGACTCCAATAGTGGCTCTGTCACAGGAAATCTGCCGAGGGGTGGGGAGCACCATCCACGCTAAATCATGTCTGCAACAGCCATCCGGGGTGTTACGTACAAAGCCCGTCGTCATGGCACGAAACCTAAAAATACCGTACACATGCCGGATTTTGCATATATGCAAAATCCCGATTTTCGTGTTACCACCGCTGTCACGACGAGGTTTCTGTTCAAAGGTTGGGTTTCGACCCCGGGTCTGAAAACATTCTTGACACCGGTCCCGATAGCGTGTAAATTGATAGTGGTGATGGGTGGTGAAAAGTGGGGAGGCCCGACCTAGTAACGACCCTCTACCATCCTAAAGTTTCGAAAAAACAAATGCTTACCGGAGAAATCGCTACCAAAATCGATACGAAGGGGAGAACAGCATTCCCCAAGAAGTTCCGAGAAGCATTTGCAGGTGAAATCATCCTGACAAGAGGTTTTGAAGGAACTTTGGTGATCGTAGACAAAACACGGTGGGACATTATCACGCGTGAAGTCGTCGAAGGCTCTTTCATAAATGCCGATGTCCGAGACTCCACCAGATTTCTGGTCGGGGGCGCTCAGGAAATCGAACTTGACGCACAGGGACGTTTTGTGATCCCCAAGGCGTTGAGGCAATATGCGGAACTTGATTCGGATATTGTCTTCATAGGTCTGATCAATTGGATAGAAGTGTGGGACAAAGCTAAGTGGGAAAATAAAGTGGATCAGTTGGCCAAAAACGTAAGCGAAGTGGCGCAAAGGCTGACTGGAATTCAGAATGTGTAGAAATGGAAGATCGTAGCTCTTTGAAAAAATATCATACAACCGTAATGCTCGAAGAAGCGGTAGAGTATTTACTCGCAGGAAGTCGAAGTCCGGCGGAATCGTCTGAAAGTAGCACTCCTCTGTATATTGACGCCACCCTCGGTGAAGGGGGACATAGCGAAATGCTCCTAAACCGGATGCCGACCAAATGTCGACTTCTCAGTATTGACCAAGATATCGAGGCGATAAATTTTGTGAAACGCAAATATCATGACCTTCTGGACGAAGGCCGGTGGATATTGGTCAACGAAAACTTCGCCAAGATCGACCAGATTGTGCGTCATGTAGAGGAAGAAGAACAAATGCGATTTACCGTACATGGTGTCCTGTTTGATTTGGGAATGTCCTCCAGACAGCTGGACTACGAAAATCGTGGGTTTAGCTATAAGGAATCGAATTCGGACCAACCGTTAGATATGAGGATGGACACGAGACTTGGTGTGAAAGCATCCGATCTGCTTGCAGTATTGGATGTGAAGCAATTGGCGAGCATTATCAGGGAGTATGGCGAGGAAAGGTATGCCAGTAAGATCGCCCGGACTATCAAAGAATACAAGGCCGGGGTTCAGACTGTACGTGACCTCAACGAGGTGATACGTAAGGCTATACCGGTGGCATCACCGGCTTTGTTGACCAAGACTCAAAGCAGAGTTTATCAAGCTTTGAGGATTGCGGTAAACAGCGAGCTCGACTCACTGTCCCAAGCACTGACAAGTGCTTACGAGTTGCTTGCTTACCGCGGGCGTCTTGCTGTCATATCTTTCCATTCGTTGGAAGACAGGATTGTAAAAAAATTCTTCAACGAACAAGTTGGAGAAGGGCATGGTGTACTGATAACGGATGAGGTGATCAAACCCGACGAAAAGGAAGTGTCGAAAAATCAACGAGCCAGAAGTGCAAAATTGAGAGTCATCGAAAAGTCATGATAAGTAAAAGAAAAATAAAACAAATTGTATTCAGCGGAGCCCACATCGGCGCATTTAGCCGGAAGAAACTACTGATTGCTCTCAATGTGGTCGTGATCCTGCTTTTCTTTGTGACGCGACTTACCACTATGGCGATATTGAGCAATAAAGGTGAAGAATATGAATCCGCATTGCAATTGAAATCCCGCCTGGAATCCGCAAATCACGACCTCGTCCAAGAAAACGCCAGGAATCAATCGATGATCATTATCAGTGAATACGCCGGTGAAACTCTAAATCTGCACAAAGCCGATATCGCGTCCACACATATGGTAAGTTACTATACGGATATGGATAATATCGCTCAGGCCGAGTGATAGCGTTACTTATTTGTATGAGAAACACCATGGTCACACGCGGTTTTGATGGAAGAAGACGTTTTGGTGGGCAGAGGACCGCCGTAAGCAACGATTTGCGATTGTCAGCGGGAAATCTTCGCGCGGTTATAGTGTTCTTAATATTACTTGTAATCGCCAACATTGCGCAATTGGTGCATTGGCAGGTGTTCAAGCATGAAGAATTGGCGGTAGGAGCAGATGCCGTTCACAAGACGGAGGTCGTCACGGAAGCCAAACGGGGTACGATCTTTGCCTCCGACGGCACGGTACTGGCTATCGATGAGCCTGCTTGGGAATTGACGTTTGAATTAAGTTCCATAGAACAAGAAAGGTCGGAGTTTTTTGCGGGAAAGGATGGGTTTGTCGCACAGGCTTCAGAGATTTTGAATATCGATCCCGCCGACTTGGATAAATATTTCACAGATGATTTCCGGTATTACAGATACCCTAGGAAGTTGTCCGAAACAAAGAGGAAGGCATTGCTTGCGATTGATGCGTTCCATGATGAGAAGGGGCATAGTATATCGCCTGCATTTGTTTTACGCTTTTCTCCCAGTCAAAGGCGCGTTTATCCAAACAATCGGCTGGCATCGCACGTACTGGGGTTTATCAGCAGGGATGACAAAGGGCGAGATATCGGAGCTTACGGTGTCCAAGGTTTCTTTTATGGGGATATCAAAGCGGATACAAGTGTCGATACGATAGAAGTGGATGCGGGGGGAAGCGCAATACTGACTACGCATCTTGACAGGACCAAAGCCAGAGAGGGTAAAGACATCGTATTGACGATTCAACCGCATATCCAAGCATTGGTAGAGTCCAAACTCAAGGAACAAGTCGAGAAGTACCAAGCAAAAAGTGGCTCAGTGATTTTGATGGACCCTCAAACCGGCAAAATCATTGCGATGGCCAATTATCCGGACTACAACCCCGGGCAATATTGGTTGGTTGGCGAATCTTGGATCCTAAAGAACAAAGCGGTGGCCGATTTATACGAACCTGGGTCGGTTTTCAAACCGTTGACAGTGGGCATCGGGCTACAAACTCGTTCCATACCACGTGATTATATTTGCGATGACGATAAAGGGTATTATGCTTTTTACGAAGGTACGACGGATGAGCATTTGATATATACCTGGGATAGAAATCCGGACGGTGTGCAGAGGTTGGAAGATATTCTCAAGAATTCAAATAACCCATGTATCGCGCAGATCAGCCAAGAGATAGGGATTAAAAAATATTATCCATACTTTGGTAAGCTGGGGATAGGAGAATTCAGCGATATAGGCCTGCAAGATGAAGCAACTTCTTATGTGAAGCCCGAGTCGGAGTGGTTGGATTTGGACCTTGCCGTCGCCGCTTTTGGACAGTCGCAATCCGTTACCCCGTTGCAGATGGTCTCAGCGTTTAGCTCACTGGCAAATACGCATGGGGACAGGATGCAACCGTATATTATCGATTCCATCAAGGATGATACCGAAGAAATCCGCACTCGACCTGCTGTGAAAGAGCATATATTCGACCCTGATATAGCGTATCAAGTGCAGGATATGTTGGAATATGCGGTAAGTAAGGGGGATGCAAAGTGGATTATGAAAACCGACGTACTACCGTACTACTCAGTGGCAGGTAAGACTGGTACTGCGCAGATCCCGTTGGGCAACGGTAAGGTCGGTTACTACAAAGATCGCAACAATACGACGTTTATAGGATTTTCTCCGACGCACAACGCTCAAATGATCATGCTATTGAGGTTGGAAGAACCGGGCGTGGGAAAATTCTCCACCGAAAACGTAGTACCGGCGTGGGTTGAGATTTTCAAGGAAATAGCCACGGAACTCAATTTACCCAGACGCAACGGAATTCCGGCAAAATATAAGTAGATAAATGATATACTTTCAGTACATATGGAGGGTATATCATGAAGGGGAAAAAGCGAAATTATCAAGTCTTGAAATCTTTGAAAGAAGCCGTATTTGTATTGCTGGTTTTATCTGTAGCTTTCTTATTGTATCAGAATTATTCACCGGTTCTGGATGCGAAATTGCAAACATGGTTGCCAGGGGCTGACTCGGGAAAAACGGGGACTACAGTGCAACAGGCGGTCGAAGATGACGATTTTGTACCGTTTGACGTGGAAAAGTATCATTCACAAAACCCCGTGAGCGAGGATAAGACAGAAATTATTACCCAAAAATCATCGTCTTCGGTTGACGAGGAAAAAGATGTAGGTAATGATACGGGTAGTAGTGGATCTTTGCTGATCGGCGGGTGGATACCTCAATGGGATTATACTGCGGGTGTGCAATCGGTGAAGAGGTACTCTTTCGTCAATTTGGTATCTCCCGTTTGGTACCATGTGAACAACAACGGTGATTTGATAATCAGCCGACCCGGTACTTACAAAGAGCTGTTGAACTTGAAGGAGGATAGGGATATATCGGTTGTGCCTACCGTGTCTTTGTTTGACGCTGATACGATGCATTCCGTACTGGATTCCGATGTTAATATGACGCGACATATCAACTCTATCGTATACGAAGTGGATGCGTACGGATACGACGGTATAGATCTGGATTACGAACAAATATATTTGCAGGATAAAGAAAATTATTTTCTCATGTTGGATGCGCTGGCAGGGAAACTACATCGTAAGGACAAGATTTTGTCGGTAACTGTATTACCAAAATGGGGTAGGGTGTCCTATTCGTCCTCGCCTGAGACAAGGCAGGTGCAAGACTGGGCTAGGATTGCGGAAATTGCGGATTATGTACGAGTGATGGCTTACGACTATACCAATACCGCCGACCCCGACCCCGGTCCAGTGTCCCCGACCGGTTGGCTGACTAAGATCATGGATTATGCAAAAGATCGCATACCCGCGGACAAATTGATAATCGGTCTGCCGTTGTATGCTTACGAATGGGGTACAGACGGTCGGCGGGCTTCTTACACTTACACGCAAGTCGCCGACATCCTCGGTGAGCAGACGGAGCAATCGTATATAGCCTCCACAGGTGAGTCGATGAGCATCTATGAGTGTGGGAATCATATTCAATGTACCATGTATTTTCAGTCGAAGGAGTCGGTGTCCGACCATTTTGATCTGGTGACGAGTTATGATATTGCCGGGGTGGTGTACTGGCGTTTGGGTGGTGACGGGACTTTGCTGGATGTGTTGAGAGAATATAATTTGCAACGTTGAATTTCCATGTACGACTCGCATATCCATTTGACCGATGAGTTGGTGTTGGCGCATTTGCCGGAGGTTTTACGCGAATTTCAATTGCATGGGGGGAAGGATTTACTGAATATAGCACAGGATTTTGAATATATATATAAATCGGTCGAACTTGACAATATACCTGCAAATATGAATATTTTTCACTCTTTTGGACTGCATCCCGGCATATTGACCGCAGATCGTACAGAGCGTGATGTAGCGAAGGACCTGCGTAAGCTCGAACGTGCAGTAGATGTTCATAGCGAGTACGTGAGCGCGATAGGAGAATGTGGCTTCGATTTTTTCAGGGTCAGCAAAAGCGATTTCGAAAAGTTATATACTTTGCAATATTTGTTGTTTGAAGGTCAGATTCGTCTTGCGGTAGACCGCGGGTTGCCTTTGGTAATACATGCGCGCGACGTCAAGGGGGAGGACATCGCTGTGAAGTCGGCATTGGCGTTATTGACCGAGCATAATTTCAGCGACCCGGTTGTCTTTCATAGCTATACCGGTACGGCCGACGTTTTGGAAACTATCATAGCTCAAGGATATTATATCGGTGTCAATGCGATTGTCACATATCCGTCGGGTAAGGATGTCCGAGAGTTGTTAAATGTAATACCTATCGAGCAAATCTTGTTGGAGACCGATTCGCCGTATTTACCAACTCAGACCAGGAGGCAACTCAAACATGTTGCCGCTACGGAAAAGTTTGGCCGACCGGTGGATATATTGGAAATAGCGGAGGTGGTGGCCGAAACGAAGGGGCTTACAGCAGGTCGGGTGATTGATACAACGTATGAGAACTTTCGCAGATTTTTGATGCCTTCAGCCTAATCCCCTGACCGTAAGGTTGTTTGGAGATGAAGTAGCTTCCAAGTCGTCAAAGTCGGTCGCCGTGCCGGAACATAGTGAAAACGGAACCTACGGGGCCACGTCGGGTGACGCATTGGTCGACATCCCCGACCTAAGGGCTGTGCTGTCAAAACGGTCGGATAAGGGCGTTGATCAAGTCCCGTTGCGTACTGACAGATTCCGGAGTGATACTGTCTTCCACGGATATATCACCGATCCTTGTGCGTATAAGTTTGGTTGCCGTAGCCACCGCGTCTAAGTCGTGTGCGAGATCTGCGACGATAGTGCGTATATATGTACCGGTGCTGACCTTCAACCGAACCTCGGCATGTGGCCAATCGTAGCTCAACAATGTGGCGTCGAATATGGTTCGCGGTTTGGGTTTCAGCGAAACTTTCTTATTTTGCCGTGCCAACTTGTAGGCCGGCACTCCATCCACCTTGACTGCGCTGTAGGCTGGGGGTGTTTGCATGATATCTCCAGGTAGATCAGCGATCTTCTTTGCAATAGTATCTCGCGGTATTCGGGGTAGATTTTCCATACGTTTGACGATACGGCCCGTGATGTCTTGAGTGTCGGTTTCAAATCCAAACTCCATATCAACGATATATTCTTTGGGTAAAGTATGGATATATTCCATCTTTTTGGTGAATCGCCCGATCAGTATGAGTAGCAGACCTGTCGCAAAAGGATCGAGTGTGCCTCCGTGTCCGATTTTGTATTTCCTTGGGAGCAATGGTTTGAGTTTGCGGATAACGTCATACGATGTTATCCCGTTCGGTTTATTTATCGGCAAAATGCCGTGTACGTCGAAATTTGCACTTATATCTCGGGTCATTATGGTATGATTGTAGCATTGAAATGTATTTGACGCAGGGTTTTGTTTATGGTGAACAGTTTTTTTCTGGCTTTGATGTTTATAATAATCTTGATTGTCGGGGCGATGATTGCATTGTTTTTGTCGTCCATTTTGTTGGTCCCTGCTGTGATGACGCCGATCAAGATTGTCAAGGAAGTGCTTGGAGCAATGGACTTGAATGAAAAAAGCCGTTTACTCGACCTCGGGTCGGGGGATGGGCGTGTTCTCGTCTTTGCGAAGAAACTTTACGGCGTAAAAGGGGTTGGGTACGAGATCTCCCCGTTGCTCGTGTTGTATTCGCGTTTGTTCAAATTGCGACACCTTGGGCTGAGCAGGGGAGTGGTCAATGTGACGGGTAATTTATTTGACGCAGATTTCGGATCTTTTGACAGAATTTTCGCGCATCTCAATCGACGCGCGTTGGGGGCTTTGCAAAAGAAGTTGATCTTGGAATTGCAACCCGGCAGTATTTTCTATTCGTATAGGTATCCCTTGCCAAACTTTCAGCCCACCAACGAATTCGTTTTAAGCAACGGTGTTCACTTGTACGCTTACACCAAAGATTCATTTACCCTTGACTAGGGAACGCATCATCAGGGTGATCGTGTATCGGCTGTGAATGTGTAGTCGGACTTTGTGCGACCGGCTGAGCATCATCAGGAGCATCACCGATATTGCGGTGATCTTCCTCTGTCAGATGTACCCCATGCTTTTCGAAGAACCGTATCGCGCTTTGCAATTCAGTGTCGTGTCCCACATGGTCGTGAGCTTCATCCAGTAAAGTGTGTCCATGTTTCCACGCATGAAAAGCTTCCACGATGGCCTTGGCACCGGCTGCTGTCTTCATCGGATGCGAATGTGTACCCCCGCCCATTGTGGTGATGAAGTCGATAGTGCCGGCTTCGTCGATAAGCCGTGGCAATAATACCGGATTAAGTCCGCCGGAGGCTATCGGGGCGGTCTTTTTGATAAGCCTCCAATCTGCGTGAGCATGTTTGGTATGCGGATCCATATGGTTTATCTTGGACCTTAAATCGCTGACTTCTCTCGGGCCGGCTTCCCACATTTTGGCTTCGGCTCGTATCATAGTTTCCAAGTCGCTGTCTTCTTCCGATACTTTGGACCATGTCTGTTTGAAATACGGCCCTTGCGCTTGTATACGCAAACCTTGTTGCATGGCCGTACCGTCTTCATTCACATCCCCTTGCATCTTCCCGACACCGAGCGTGCCTGTGTGGATTGCCGAGGCTCCTGCAAGTCTTGCGAATTTCGTCAACACAGGTACGGTAAAACCAAACGGGTTTTCTCTGCGTGTATACGCACCGTGACCCGCCCGGTGGAAATGGATAAATACGTCAGGATAACGCCTGCGCAAAGTCTGTACTGCCATCCATCCAGCTGTGATTCCGTCGATCAAGAAGGCAAAACTACCAGGGCGCATCTTGGAATACACGTAATCGGCTCTACGTATCATTGTATCAAAATCGGCCGAGGATACGTTGAACGAATGAACTTTTGTCTGTCCGGTTTCATCTTCGGCTTTGTCCATCGCGCTGCGGATCCCGTCAACCATTTTGAAGTACGGACAGAAATCCTGGTCGGCCTGGGGTTCATCGTTTTTGACGAAATGACCGCCACCCACCCAGAAATCGTAGCAAAGTTCGGCATATTCGGATGCGGTCAAACCTATTTTCGGCTTGATGATCGTACCGAGGATCGGGCTATCGTAAACCTGCAGATAATTGCGCATGTCGTCGATTGTTGTGCTGGGCCCGTCGTATTGTTGCAACATCTGAGGTGGGAAATATACATCCAGAAGTTTAAGTTGCTTGAGCGAACTCATGCCGAATATGTTTCCGGCTATGAATGTCATGATATTTTGCACATTACCACCGCTATCAAACATTCTCCACGGGTATGCGACGTAGATAAGGTTTTTGGACTCATCCGCCTCATATACGATACCCCCCATTGTCGCTGAAAATGAAGTGCCTGAGCCGACGTGTACATTCGATCCGTTTGATGATTCGGCCACAACCTCACTTGCAACGTCCAAAATTGACTTCCCGTCGTACCCTTCTATACGAAATGCAGTCAACATATATTGGCCGTTGAACACGTCTTTGTTTCCTAATTGGATATATTCTTTTTGCATGGGCAGGTTTTTGATAATTTATACTTCTCCACTCGTACTCCACGAACTGACTTAACCGTAGAGCTAGTAAAGTTAAGAGCAATCGGTCTCTTTGTAGAGTAATACAGAATACCACGTCCCGGCTTGGGAATCAACATTGAGAAGTTGAGCCCCGATGCAATCGGAAATAGAATTTGCGACCGTTTGAAATATGTATGTGATATGTTATCATCTTAACATAGGGTTGAAATCAATCGAATTCTGAAGACTCGCTCAGTATCGTCTTTACTTATTCCATTGTTTCAATACCGTAATGACACCGGTAATCCGGAGGATCGATAAAATTAAGATAAAAGCACATATATAATTATGAAGAAAGATAATAAATCCAAAGACGATGTCCTAGTCTCCAACGGGCAGAACGAGATGGTGGACATAGGGCCTTTCCTGATGCCGATAGCGATCATGACTGCTGGATTCATGATTGCAATGGGGGTGTTTTTCGGACTACACAATAGATCGCAGACACCACAAACGCAGAGTACTACTGCCGCTACGAGTGCTGCGAACGAACCGGGTGTCGGGGAGCAACAACCGACGGCTCCGAGTAGGAAAAAGGCTGAATCACCTGCTCCAAGTGCCAAAGTGACCACCAATATTGGTGGCGACAATGCGTACCTTGGCAACCGTGATACCGCCAAAGTAGCTATCATAGAGTTTAGTGATATGGAATGTCCGTTTTGCCAAAGACATGCGTTGAATACGCAGAAAGAATTGGTCAAGAACTATGTTGACACTGGTAAGGCGATATATGTATTTCGAAACCTACCTTTACCTCAATTGCACGCCCAAGCTATGGATAGGGCAAAAGCAATAATATGCGCCAATAAGCTTGGCGGATCGGAGACGGCTTTCGGGTTGCATGACGCCATATTTGCCGACGCTAATTTTAGTGGCAATATTGATTTATCAGCCTTGGCCACCGCTCAAGGGTTGGATAAGAGCAAATTTGAAGCATGTATGAATGATGATGATACACTGGCCAAAGTCAACTCGGACGCTGAGGAAGCCAATTCGCTCGGCATCAGTGGGACGCCCGGGTTTGTGGTTGGGACGCTGGATGAAAACGGAGATGTTGTAGGTACTGTGGTTGCCGGTGCATACCCATACAGCTATTTTGCCGATATATTGGACCCGCTCTTGGAAACTGAGAAGTAAGTGAGTTGGTCGGGGTTGCTTGCCAGTTAACGTGATAATATACATGTTCATATATTGACGCCGATGCTCGCGCTTGTAGAAAGAGAACGACAAATCATCGCCGGGTTGTCGACCGTTGGACTTATGATATCGGCGTACCTGTGGTACTCGCAACACTCTGCATCGCTGTCGATGATGTGCACCACCGGGTGTGGTGAAGTATTGAACAGTGCCTATGGGTATATCGCTGGTATACCGATTTCAGTGTTGGGGATTGTTTTTTACCTTTCGCTGTTGATCCTGAATTCTGTGATGCCATTGCCGACCCAACGAAAATTATTGTTGATAAATCTTACGCTGGGAGTCGGAGTTTTGTTCACTATCTATCTGCGGTATCTGGAGTTTTTCAGGATACATAAGATCTGCCAATGGTGTTGGGGTAGCGCGGTTATAGTTTTTGTGTTGGCATTTATCAGAGTGATGGCGATTGTCAACGGTTATCGGGACTCTGGTACGGATCGAGAGGAACTTTCGCTGTAGAGTCGGGGCCTTTCCACGATTGTGTGGTGGTTGAATCACGTCTCCTAGGCCTTTATTACGACAGTTGGATACAACTTGAATGTCGCCATCAGCGGATCCCGTATGCAAGACCACAAGTGGGCAACGGGGTTTGTAACTTGCAAGTACGAGTTCGTCATAGTTGCGAGAGGGCTTCATGTACGGTTTGAAAGTTGGTTGTACCTGGCCGGTGCGATGTATTCTGTGCAACGTACGGGGTATAACGATTAACATCGATTACAAGTCCGGACTGTTGAGTCGAAGTGCCTGGTGCACTGGTACGAACATCTTTTTGATGCCTACAACGTAACTCCTACGTAAGGAATATTGGCGATGACGGTAGCCGCCGTCTCGTCGCAATCGGTCGTTGTGCTGAACTACAGTGAAAAAGAAATTTGAGTTTATACTGGTGCCGCATCGGTATAGGTAGGCATGTATACGTATCATATATGATCAGGATTGCGACCTGCCACGAAGCGAATAATTTTGGCCTTTAACCAAACTTTGTGGCCTGTATGATAGTCCTGATTCTCAGTATAAAGCTAAATAAAGGATAACTCTTAGGACTCAGTGGTAATACCAAACGCGAAGGTTCGTATCCAAAATCAAGTATTTTGTGTTTGTTGGATCAAGCTTTGCCGATATAAATTCAACCCCCGGAGCTGAGATTGTAATCGGCGAAGCACCGTTGCAAGAGATCACCGTCTTTTCGGGTTGGGCCGAACCGCGGGGATCCGTCTGACTTGCAGTCAAAGTGCAATCGTTGCCGGTGTTGTCCTCGTCTGATTTTGCCAAGGTACCTGTTTCCAAATCATACAGATACTGTGCATACTCATAGACCGGCAAATACTCCTGCAAGCGGATAGACTTTGCGTCGCACGACAATGGTTGCAGAAGGGGTTTGATCTGTACTGTGCGTGTCCATCCGATTGATTTTACTTGGGGTTGGGTCGCGCCATTGTTCAAAAGACTCTCAAGGTCGACTCTGACTATATTGATATTGGTGCCGTAGTCGGATTCGTCGTGCCTGTCTTTGTTTGACCACTCACAAATGAAAGCTTCTTGAGGGGAATTTACTGAGATAATGCTTTTCTCCTTCAACAACAGATCGGTATTTGTCACCTGTCTTGACTTCGGGTCATATAGCTCAAGTGCATCCTCTGTGACGAGATATGCTGTATCCGAAGTAATCCACCCAAAACGTGTCTCCAAAGGCTTGTGAGGGTCCTCGTCAAGTTGACCGATCGTGTATAGTCGGTCTTCTACCAATTCATTTTGCGCGGTAGTATGCATTTCATTCCCCTCGGGGGCGGAGTTCAAAGATACAATGATCCACCCGATTATTAACAGAACTACGATTGATAGAAGGACGATTAGAAGGGATAAAATGGATTTTATTTTGTATTTCATAGTTTATTATACTGTAATTATATTAATTCTCATATCCAATCCGTCAATAACCCGGGTGAGGGTTGTCGCCGGTAAGGCGTCCGGGGAATTCACTGGCGCGCAATGTACGTACCTGTGACCAGTCGACATCAATATATGGGACAGGGTCGACGTGCGTGCTTTGGGCTCTCCCTCGGCGTATTTCCATATGCAGATGGTAACCGAGCGGTTTACAATTTGCGGCGCCTGAGTTGCCTGTGGTACCGATACGATCTCCTTTGCTCACTCGCTGTCCGACCTTCAATGAACCACCATTGCCGTTGTTATAGTCACTTAGGTGCATGAATACTGTTTGCATACCGTTGTCGTGCTCGATACGTAAGGTATTTCCACCGCTATTGCAACGTCCGTAATACGTATCATACCCTATGTACCGCACGAAACCGTCATCCATCGCATATATGGGTTCTCTTACCGCACCGAAATCAATCCCCGTATGGTTGGGATCATATGCGGTATGTCCGTGCCATTGTGTGACCCCCACTATATGGTCGAATGGGAATCGAAATTGTTTACCATGTGCCTGTTTGATCGAATCGACACTTTTGAAATCGATAGTAACGGTATTTGAATTCACCGGTGCCAACTGCAGATCATATAGATTGCCCTCCACATTGATATTTGCGTCAGTATAAGCTGTCATATACGCGGTGGGGGAGGAGGGCTTGCTTTTGGAAAAGGCCTGGTATTTTACTAACCCGTCATCGATGCCGCTTTGTACCAAAATCGTACGAGTACTCAAGTATTCTCCGGTATTGACGGAGAAGGAAATTGTTGGCGTTATCGACGTGTTTACAGTTTTCACTTCCTCGGAAACGCAACGGAACCATGTGAGCGGGTCTCGCCACGATCGTTTTTTACACTGTATATATCGTATATGTGCCTGTATATGTCGATTGACACGTCCTATACCGAAGGTTATCCATTGTTTGCCATCGGATGATTGAGTGATTGCGGAGGCAAGTACGGGTGCGGGAGCATGGCATTCATCCCTGTACAGAGCTCGTTTATTCATATCGTAAGTGAGATTGCAAATTTCGGCCGCGGGTAACTCCGTGCTTATGGTAGGGTCATCGTTGCCACCGCCGACACGTGTTTCGTGCATACGTTTGAAGCTTCGCCAGTCTGAGAAATTGCTTGTGTTGCCCAACTCGTCGGATACACGGATGCGATATTCGTAGACTGTATTGTAGCTCCAATTGTCTCGAAGTCTGATATGAGTAACGCTGGGACCAGATTGCAACAGCATTCCCGCCTTGGTGAATATCGACAGGTTATTATACGTACTACCCGGTTTGACGTCCAAATAGAGTTCAGATCCGACAGCGTTGATCTCAAAATCCGGCGTACGGGGTGGTGTCCTGTCGATTGAAAACGTGACAGCTTCGCTGGATGTATTCCCGGCGCGGTCGGTCGACTGTACGGATAATGTATGCGGGCCGTCATTTAAGTCGGATATATCGATGAGTTGTTCGTCGCATGTATCATATACGATACGTGTATCCAACAAAACTTGGTGCGATGCGACCCGTGGGCAATCAGCAGTAAAATATACGGAGTCTTTGTTTGTGCGATATCCGTCTTGCGGAACCTTGATATGAGGAGACTTGGGAGGCGTGTTGTCGATATGTACGAGAATGATATCACTTTGAGATGTTTGTGCGAATTTGTCGGATGCGGTCAATTGCAGCAGGTAATCTCCGTCGCTTAAATCGAGGGGCTTCCATATGATAGTATGACGGTTGCCGTCAATATCTGATCCGTCAGTTTGTGCGATGACACCACTATTTCCTCCGTTACTCCATGTCAAAGTCCATTGTACTTCAGTCAAGTCGTCAATTTGAAAAGAGATCTCCGTTTCATCCAATATTCCTGGGCTTGTTGTCGGTGAGATATATAGTTGAGATGCCTGAAAGTCCGCAAAAATCGGTGGTGATTGGTCTTGAGTGGAAGATACGGTATTCGTCCATTGAGATAAATTCCCTACTTCGTCATCGGTTCTCAATCTGTAGAAGTATTCTTGCCCGTCTGCAAGATCGGAAATTGTAATTTCTCCCAAGTTCAGCTGTTCGTACGATAGAGTCACTTGACGCGTAAGCTCGTCCGGAAAATCCGCTTCCTTTGATACTTCAAGCAAACCCGAATGAATATGTTCATCCAATTCAACAATACTCCATCGAATTGTGTTTTCATTGCCATACGTCAACTCTGGTTCGTCCACCAAATTGATTTTTGTGGTATTTTCCGTATCAATTGTGAATCCGTATGCACTACTCCAATCTGAGTTTCTCTCTCCGTCACCGGCCCGGAGTCGCCAAAAATAGTCTCCGTCTTCCAACGGGCCTATCTCCAGGCTTGTTGAATCCGTATCATGTTCGTATGCGATCGACGTAAAACTCGGTAAGGTTGAAACTTGGAGAGTATATGTGATGTTATCTCCATCTGGATCGTCCACAGCGTCCCAGCTCGTGGTGATGTCCGATCGGCCGGACAGCAGACCGCTCGTGGGAGACGATGGGGATGGCGTGGGCGGAGGGTTGTTGACGTCGAACAATAAGCTGATCTTGGGTTGTTGCCCGTCCACGCAACCGACCCCGGTGGGTGGGTTGAGGCATGCGATAGACCAATAGACCTTGCTGTGCTCGTTGTCATCCGCCTGGGCCAGACGTAAGCCGTTGTCCTGTAGCGAGCCGTTTAGCGCCTGCAGGCGGATCAGTGACGCGATATCCAAGTATTTGTATCCGACTCCGCCACTCAGGTTTATGTCCGTCGAATATTGCGATGTGGGAATATTGTCGTGCCATGTCAGATTTTCTTCGTCCCAAGTGCCATAAGGAATAGAGATATTCAATGTGTACGGTTGTCCGTTGCTTGGATAATATTGGAATATTTGCAAGTTTGCCTCCAGTAGCCGACCTTCTTCCAACAATTGCCTGTATCCATCCAAATTGTAATGCAGATATGCCACGGTATGCCCTTTGTTGTATAGATTATCCAATCCGATATAAAAATTGCGATTGTTCCATGGAGCCGTATCTGGGAAGTTTTCCTCTATATATGTATCGGCGTCGATTTCCAATGTCGAAGACTGTGTATGCAGATATCCAAGCACGTGCCTCGTCGGTATTCCCGCCCAAATTGCTACAAATAAAGATAACAACAACGCGTAATGCAATACACTGAAGAAGCTTGTTTTTGTGCTAGTATTCATAGGTAATCGTCAAAAATATAATTTCTTGATCAGAGAATAACAAACGGATATGAAATATCTCTGAATTTGAAATTAAATATTCGTACATTTGGTGTGCGTATGTAATCACGCTTAATCACTGCCGTTTACTTGCACCCTGCCATGATTGCAAAATCTCGTACTCACGGTCGAAGTACGATAACTGGCCTATAATGCCACGTAATTGTTCGATGACTTAAGAATTCAGGGTTAAAGGCCAAAAACGGTTACTAAAAATAGTGACTTTGGCTCGCAGTCCGATATATTCCGTGCTGAGTACGGATGTCTCGAAATGGTCTGCTCCTTAGTCCCTCGCTGATGTAGATACTCCTAATGTAGCGAGAGTAGATCCTGGCAGGTGGAGTTTATATTGTCGGTAGCCGGATCGTGATGTTACAGAGGTTTTATTGTCGTGGATGAGAACCCTGCCAACCGGTCGCGTCGGCAATACTTCCCCATTACTTGTGGGATTGTGCTCTGTCATTGGGTTCAGGGCGTGTAGGCTCTCCAGGCATTTGCTCGGAAGTATACGGATTTCTACATCCCAGGCAAGAAAACAGTAGGCGATAGAACAACCCTTGTAGTCATAGGATATTTCGAATTACGAACATGATGTGTATCACAAAAGCTTTGGTGAAGGCGTCAACCGCGTGTCTCAATTTGTCTGCAATGATGTCGAAAATCCTGATTTTGCAGGTACTATTCCCATGAGGTCAGGCTTACCTATAACAAGGGTGGGGTTTAACCCCGGGTACGAAGCCCGGCTTGGGAGTATCCATGATATACTTGCCGTGTAGTATTAATTTATGTAGGTAACAGATAGTATGCTGGGTGTAGTGGAAAAATTGACCAAATTGTTCGATAGCAATGAAAAGGAGCTTAAAGCGGGATACAAGTTTCTTGAGCAAGTAAACGCTTGGGAACCGGAAATATCGGCTCTCTCCGATGATGAACTGGCCGCAAGGACTGTGAAGTTTCGCGAGATGCTGAATTACGATCCGGAAAAAGCGGGTGATCCCACGTATCAGTACACGGCCGAGGAGTTGAAAAAAGAACGGGAGGTATTGAATGAAATATTGCCGGAAGCTTTTGCCGTTGTGCGAGAAGCTACCAAACGTGTAGCAAACCATAGGCATTTTGACGTCCAGGTCATCGCAGGATACTTCCTTTTCCATGGCAAATTGATAGAGCTTTTCACAGGTGAAGGTAAAACAAACGCCGCCAATCTCCCTCTGTATGTATACGCTTTGACTGGTAAGGGCGCCCACTTGGTCACAGTTAACGATTATCTCGCAAGATTGCATGCCGAATGGAACGGCTATATCCTACATTCACTCGGTATAAGCGTCGGTGCTATCAACAACAATGAACAGTACAAATTCATACCTGACGAAGATGTCAAAGATCTTAAAGGCGCGGAAGCATACGAATTGGTGCAAGAAAGGCAACGACGAGCGACGGAAAAGGGGATCTTGAAAACAGATATGTTGAATGGATCAAATCTGTTGAAGGTCGACAAGAAAGAGGTTTACAACTGCGACATAGTATACGGTACAAACAATGAATTCGGTTTCGATTATCTGCGTGACAATATGGCTAAGACACTTGCGGAACGTGTGCAAAAGAGGTTACATTACGCAATAATCGACGAGGCGGACTCGGTACTTATAGATGAAGCCAGGACGCCGTTGATCATCTCGCAAAACGCATCGGATTCCAATCAACTGTACGTGAAATTTGCGGCCATAGTCCGCGACCTCGTCCCAGAGGAAGACTTCACTGTAGATGAAAAGGACAGGGCCGTACTATTGACCGAACAAGGTGTCTCCAAGGTGGAAAAAACGCTGGGAGTATCAAATTTGTATGAAGACGCACAACTAGCCTATCATCTGGACAATGCATTGAAAGCCCGCGGGTTGTACAAATTGGACGATGAATATATCGTGCGTGACGGGGAAGTCATCATTATCGACGAGTTCACAGGCAGGGCAATGGAAGGTAGGAGGTTTTCCGAAGGTTTACATCAGGCTATCGAAGCGAAAGAGGGCGTGGAGGTCAAGAAAGAATCGCGGACACTGGCAACGATCACATTGCAAAATTATTTCCGTTTGTACGAGCATTTGGCCGGTATGACGGCGACTGCGTTGACCGAGGCCGAAGAGTTCGCCAATATCTACGATCTGGATGTGGTGGTGATCCCGACCAATAAGCCCGTCATCCGGGAAGATAAAACGGACATGGTATATCGGACGGAGCAGGGCAAGTTTAGGGCGATAGCGCGAGATATCATCGAAGCTCACAAAAGGGGACAACCTGTACTTGTGGGCACGACATCTATCGAAAAGTCGGAAAGATTGTCGGATATGCTGGCCAAAGAGGGAATACCGCATAATGTGTTGAACGCCAAACAACACGAGAAAGAGGCGGCAATAGTGCGTGAAGCAGGGCAAAAAGGGCAGGTGACGATCGCTACAAATATGGCCGGACGTGGTACGGATATAGCGTTGGGCGAAGGAGTCGCTGAATTGGGCGGACTCTATGTCATAGGTTCTGAAAGGCACGAATCAAGGCGAATCGACAACCAGCTTCGCGGACGGTCCGGACGACAAGGCGATCCTGGTTTATCTCGTTTCTATGTGTCTTTTGAAGATGAACTGATGCGTCTGTTTGGAGGTGATTCCATGGCGAATATCATGAGTAAGGTGGGGATGTCCGACGATATGCCGGTATCCGTCAAGCTTTTGGGCAAAACAATCGAAAACGCTCAAAAGAAAGTGGAAGCTTACAACTATGACACTCGAAAAAGACTTGTCGAATACGACGATGTGCTGAATCAACAAAGAAATATAATTTACTCACTGCGAAGGCATATCCTAGAGGTGGCCAAAACAAGAGATGACGGGCAAGACCTTCAACCCAACGAACCGCTGGATGCCAAAACAGTCCAGGAGCTCCGAAATCAAATACAAGATATGGATATCGCTCATGTCTTGGAGCACTTGGATAAATTTGAATTGCGCAATGACAAAACATGGGAAGTACCGGTACTTTCGGAGTTGGGAATCGATTCGCCAAACGCTTTGTGGGTGCTGAAAAAGACTGTAGAGTACGTACGAACCTTGTTTGCGAATCAATTGCGTGATGACATGCAGGTGGATGACGCTGAAGAGAAAAATGTAGAGACAGCTGTCAAAAGCCTTTTAGGTGAAGATCTTGCGAAAATTTCCGCAGGCCTGCTCGGGTATGAAAGTTTTTCAGACTTGATGGATGCGGTTCATAACTTTGATGATACCGTCGAAAAAGAGAACTTATTGTTGAAATTGATATTAGCTGCGTATATTTTCCATGCGAAGTCGTTGCGCGAACCAAATCTTACGCGACTTTCCAAAGTACTTCTGCTAGATACTTTGGACCAGATCTGGATGGAACACCTGGATACGATGCAAGATTTGCGCGAGGGGATAAATATGAGGAGTTTTGCTCAGAAGGACCCGTTGGTTGAGTACAAAAATGAAGGTTTCTCGTTGTTTGAACAGATGTTACGCAACGTGGAAGAACAAGTCATCGGGCGATTTTACAAAATCAGGATGATCAGGCAATCTCGACCTCCAGCTCAGGTGACGGATACTCATCCCGCTCCGTCAACACAGTTTAGACGACAATCGACGGAGGAGGCCACACAAGATGCGGTGCAAAAGGTATTGCGCGTACATGGGAAAGAAAATGCGAGTAATTCCACTGCCGGTAAGCAAACTACCGTACGCAATGTTCGCAAGGTTGGTCGAAATGATCCGTGCCCATGCGGTAGTGGCAAAAAATATAAAAAGTGCCACGGTAAGAATTGACAGTGGCTATAGGGTGTTTGCTATACGTATTCCGATATGCTATTCTTTCATAGAAGGATAGAGTTTTTAATATATAAAGTGTTTTTATGGCTGCCCCAAAAACACGAAAAGTCAAGGACGTTGCGAATGCCAAACGCAAGAGGGTGCAAATCATAGTGTTTGCGCCCAACGATCCTATGGTGGACCCGGACGAAAATCAATCGTATATGATTTGTCCTCCGTCATTGCGTGTCCTAGAGGTGATCGAGAAATTTGACGATGAAGCTGAAAAGTACCTCGATCTTTTGCAATCCAAGAAAAATGCCAAAACGACACGTAAGACTTCTCATTTTGTGGGTGAAGATTTTGACGACGGTGCAGATGATGTTGAGATTCAGATAAGCGGTGCGATGTCGCCAAAGGCTGGGGTGGGGAAGCGGCGCGACTCTGTGGAAGCGATAGAAGAAGCTGCTGTGGACAGCCTGGGGCTTGACTCGGATATTGTGGCCTTTGCGTCTGAATTGGATGATATATTCCCGGAGGATGCTACGGATTATGGTACCGGTTCGGATGATGGCGAGTCAGAAAATAATGTGGATCTTGAGGACGCTCTTGCGTTGTTGGATGAGTCATCCGATGGTGAGGATGTCGAAGCCCTGGCAAATGCGATGATGGGCGATGATGATAGTTTACCTTCCCTTTAGTCCCTCCGGCGTAAGTCCCCGACCGTAGGGTCGTGGGAGAGGCTGTATGCTCGTCCTCTCGCGCATGAGTGCACAGCCACGGTTTTTTCTTATTGCGGGCTCAGCCTTTTGCTCCAAAGGTTGGGGCACTACCATGGGATCGAAGCCCGGCTTCGCTCGTCGTAAGCTTGTTGTGTCGTACATGCATCGGCAGGGACATTCTCAAAAGCTCTATCACTGTACTGAGAGGGATGCGCAGTGCACTTGGGAACTTTTACGTACACGCAAAGTCACGGATTTTCATCTGCCAGTCCCGTAGAGACAGGCATTCACTCCAAAGGTTGGGCTCTGCCTCGGGGACGCAGACCGGCTTCGCCGTCGCGAAAATAGAATTTAGGGGATCGGTGTGTTCTGGGGTATAATCTCTATCATGCGGAATTCACACAAATCGACTAAGGACTTGAAGGTCCTGATCACGACCGATTGGATGGCGTCGCCCGGCGGAGCTGATCGCTTGGTCGAGGCATTGGTTGATATATTCCCCTCTGCAGAGGTACTGACTACGGTGTTTTTCCCGGAAAACTATGAATATTCTGAAGAGTATGTCAGCAAAATCAAAACAACTTTTATCCAAAAACTTCCTTTTGTCAGGAAGATATACCGTTATTTCAACTCGGTGGCATATATGGGGTTTGAGAATTACGATACCTCGGGATACGATATGGTGATTTCAGTTTCGGCCGGAGTATCCAAAAGGATCGTCACGGATTACAGTACTCCTCATATCGGTATTATCCTGACTCCGCCGAGGTTTTTATGGGATGGGGAATTGAATGTGGGCCGGGGTTTGTTGAGGAAGCTTTTGTCGCCGGTGGCTTTGCGGATAAGACATACGGCACGCATATATGATTATATTTATGCGCAGAAGATTGATTATATGATAGCGATTTCCCAATATATATCGCAGAAGATTGAGAAGTACTATAGGCGGACACCTGACGAAGTTATTTACCCGTGCACCACATTGACCGGCGATGTCGAAACCGCAGTGTCGGTAACGGAGGGAAAGTCGTTGCCGGAGGAATTCTTCTTGGTTGTGGCAAGGCATTACGATTACAAAAACATAGCGACTGCGATTCGTGCGGGTATCAAGACAGGGAAGCACTTGCTGATCACGGGGCGCGGTCCCGCCACGAAACGTCTGAAGAGGCTTGCCAAAGGCCACGACAATATCTATTTTACGGGGCATGTTTCGGACTCGGAGCTTATCGGATTGTACCGTCAGGCGCAAGCGGTGGTGTTTCCAACGGAGGAGGATTTTGGCCTTGTGACCGTGGAGGCTTTGTCATACGGATGTCCTGTGATCGGCTATGATAGAGGCGCCATACGTGAGGTATTGGACTTCGCACCTACTGACAAGCCTCCATGTCGATCAAAGTATGGGTATATTTTTCATACGACCGCACAACTGGCGGATATCATGGACGGTTTCGAGTCAACGCAGTTTAGGCGGGATGCACTTAGGCGGAGGGCGGAACTTTATGGCAGGGACGAGTTTGTACGACGCATAACGGAGGCCGTAGACAAGGTCGTGAAGCGACACGGTATGGAAAATTGCATTGCAGACACTCTACGGTGATATAATGAATCGTGGTCGAATCCGAAACTCAAGCAAAAAGAGCATTGGTCATACATCCTCTACATACTTACGGCGGTGCGGAATTGCATCTGAAGGTGGTAAGCGACAAATACCCCGATGCGATCATCATGACAGCATGGGCGGACATGAAATTGGCTCAAAAACTCTTCCCCGGCCGGACTATCAAGACGACGTGGTTCGACAAATTACCCATTTTCGTCAAACGCCATCCGATCTGGATCCCGTTGCAAGGGTTTTTGTACAAACATATGGATATATCTTCCTATGATAAGGTATTTATATTGTCCGACGGTTTTGAGAAGCAGGTCCTGCGCGGTATCCGTGAGTCTGCCCGAAAACCGTATACGGTGTTGCATATCATGACCCCGCCAAGATTTCTTTGGATGAAGACTCGCTCTATGCGGCATTCATCCAATTTGCTGTATCGGATCTATAAGTCTGCACTAAGCCGTTTTTTACACCCCGGCTGGCGTAGACAAGACCGAGAAGCCGTAACTTTGGCTGACAAGGTCTATGCAAATTCCGATGCTGTGCAAATTCGGATCGAAAAGTTTTATGGTGTGGAATCAACCGTACTGTATCCGCCGGTGAATTTCGAAGAAGTTTCGATTGACCGCCGCCCTGAGCGGTTTTATCTATATTTTGGTCGGTTGGAAAGTTACAAAGGGGTGGAATTGGCTATCAGGGCATGCATCATACTTGGTAGAAAACTGTATATAGCCGGTACCGGAGGTGACGAAGACAGATTGCGGAAAATTGTGAAATTGCACAAAGCCGGTAAGTTGATTAAGTTCCTGGGATTTGTTTCAGATAATACAAAGAAATCGTTGTTTGCCAGGTGCACTGCGCTTTTGTACCCGGTGCGGGATGAGGACTTCGGTTTGGTGCCTGTGGAAGCGAATTATGCGGGCGTACCGGTGATCGCTTACAAAGGCGGGGGTGTAACGGAAACGATCGCAGATGGGCGTAGCGGTGTCTTTTTCGATGAATACACGGCCACCGCTATGGCTGAAGCCATCAGATTGTTTGAAGAAAAATTATCCACTGATATTACCCCCGAATCATGCAGGCAAAATGCCATCCGTTTTGATAAAAGGGTTTTCCTCGATAAATTGGAGTTCTGAAAAAATGCAACGGATACAGAAGTTCCACGGTATTGTCATCAAATCGGTCAATTTTTCGGAGGCGGATAAGATATTGACAGTGTTTACCCGTGAGCGTGGGTTGATCAAAATCTTTGCAAAAGGGGTTCGCAAAATGGAAAGCAAAAACAGATCCGGAGTACAGACATTGTCTTACAATACGTTCATCGTTTACCCAGGTAAAAATATGTATCATCTGCGACGCGGTGAAAACTTGTATACACCTGATTACGCGAATATGGAGCAATTGAATATACATAGGGTATTGAATCTGATGACGAAATTGGTGCCTGAAGATTCAGCGGAGCAGGAGGTTTTTGACGTGCTTCTAAAATTATTGAGAACTGATTTTGACGCAGAGAAAACAAATCGTTTTATGCTGTTGGCATTGCGATATTTCGGTTATCTGCCGGATTTGAAAACATGCTCTGTGTGCGGGGAGCAATTGGAGAAGGGGGCCGGGCTTTCTTTGAACCCGGTTGAAATGACGTCGGTTTGCACAAAATGTGCACAAACCGCACAAAATCCCGACTCGTATATTCCAATAAATTCAAACTTTGTGCCTGATCAGAGCTTCACTGCGGTTTTGGACCGGTTTATCAACAAAGTGCTTGAGTAGGGTAGTGTTTTTTTGTATACTACTGCGTAATTTCGAAATCGATCGGGAGCGTAGCTCAGTTGGTAGAGCATCGGGCTTTTAACCCGCTGGTCGAGGGTTCGAGTCCCTCCGCTCTCAGTTTCCAAATTTCCGGCTGTCTCTCACCTTGTGATTTCAAACGAATCCACTTGTTTCATGATCTCGTTTGCTTGTTTGTTTTCCTGGAAATGCTTATGCACAGGGCTGATGAGGATATTCAGATATTTCGCGACGGCGTTTTTCAAATCCAACGGGAATAATTCTCCTTTGGCGTAAGCGTCTTCCAATTCATCGTAAGATTGATACACTATATCTCCCCCAAACTTGTCAGGTCGTTCGACGACGAAACCATCGGCAAGTATATTTTCATGTCCGATCAGATGATGCGCTTCAAATATAATATATTTCACGTATTCAAGTATCGGGTTGTCTTCCACTTGATTTGGAGGACAGTACGCTTTGTTGATTTTCCGTTTGATATCATCCTCTTGATCAGTCATGAAGATCGCGCTGTCCGGGTTGGATTTAGACATTTTCATGGCGATGGCGCGTTCGATTGTATCGGTAGTTTCTTTTGACGGTGGTTTTTGCAGTCCCATCAACATATGACTGCTGACGACGATTGGCTTCTTCAGTCCGAGGGAAGGGAATATCTCACGCGCAAGCATATTGACCTTGCGTTGGTCCAGACCGAGTTGAGTAACTTGGACTCCGAGGTGGTGTATGTCGGCGGCCTGCATGCATGGGTAAAGTATTTGCGAGGCGTGAAGCTCATCTCCATCGGTACGCCCCATGATCTGTGTTGTGCGTAATACCCGTTTGAGAGTCGTGGTCCCGGCTATTTTCATCACTGTTTCCCAGTAACCGTCTTGTTTGATAAGGTCGGAGGCCCAAATGAATTCGACATTGTCTAAATTCATCCCGCTGGCTTTCCACACTTCCACAAAATACTGCCCGGCGATCCGGATTTTTTCCATATCACCGCCGAGTTTTTTGTTGAGATGAGCGAACCAATCGGCGACGTAGAACTTAAACTGGAACCCTGCTTTGATCATCTTGTTTGTATTGATGGCTCGCAGTGTGCCCTGCGCTATATGCAATTTGCCTGAGGGTTCAAACCCGTCATAACACGAAAGGTTTTCTTCGGATCGAAGCAAGGCCTCCAATTCGTCGATGTCGGTGATTTCCTCTGCGAGGCTCTGGATCAGCTCCATACGTTGTGTCAACGGTAAATTCTTACTCGTGGGCATGGTACAGGTGTTTAGTTTAATTCGCGTGTATTGTAGCATAATATGCCGACCCCCGCCTTATACCC
>JALWDW010000004.1 GCA_027036675.1 Candidatus Dojkabacteria bacterium | reverse complement strand
GACCTACACCGTAAAGTGCCAGTAAAGCGTCCATCTGTGCTTCTCTATCTTGTTTGCGTAAGTTCATCTCATCGATAAGTCCTTTAGCAAACTGTTCGTCTATCTTCTTGATGGACTTTGCACGATAACCGACTTTTAAAGCCCGTAGGTCGTCTTCACTGACGTCGTTCAGTTTACCTTCATCCCAGAGACACCATAGCTCTTTATCATCGAATTTTAACAATGTGCCATAGTGTTCCAGTAGTGATTGAAACATTTGTATACTCCTGCGGACGGTCGCATTTTGCAAGACGATTCCGATGATCAGGTACTCGTATAAAGAACTGGGGTGTCCGGGTCGCATTCCTCGCCATTTCGTGATGACTGGACCAAGGATTTCATCGTCTTTGAATTGCTTGTAAAACGGTTTGAGATCTAAATCAAAATTGTAGCGATATCGGATTTCGTGAAGCAGAGTCTCTGTGAGTTCTGTTGATATTTCTTTGTTTGCGTAAAGCTCTATTTCGACGAGGGGGTTGGATAGCCTTCCACGGTTGATAAATTTGACGCCAAGCTTTTCGCCTTGCCAATTCCATGTTTGCCAACGAATCCCTGGTTCCCAGAGGTTATCACTTGATGTGAAATGGTCTGGTTTATGAAATGTCGAATCGAAATCAAAAGGGACTGCAGGTTTTAGTTGGAAAGTATTCTGAAGTTTTAATTTCAGGGTGTCGTTCATCTTTGTTTTATTGTCAATTACCGTTTAGCCAATGCACGGTGTCTGCATTTTTCAATTCATGTCGATCTATCCACTTGATTTCAAGGATTTCATCAGGTTCTAAGGCCCCTGGCGGAGGGACAGGGATTCGAACCCTGGGTACGCATACACGCACACCGCATTTCGAGTGCGGCCCGTTCGACCACTCCGGCATCCCTCCGTATGATATATTATCTCATATTTCACTGATTTATGTCTGCATTAGAGATGTGATAAGTATTTCGTATTCCAGAAATGAGAGCAAATGAGGCGATCAGAACGAATACACCTATCCACCCTATGGCCATACGATATGAACCGCGACCAAATGACCAACCAGAAAGACGTGTCAGGTAAAATGCGTATATACGGGAAATAAGGCTGACTATCGAAAGAATAGTTGTTCGATACATCGAATCAGTCCTGTCATTCATCATCTGTTGCGAAGCAATCAGTGCGATAGATATGAATACTCCAGACAATAATGTGGAGATAAGCGTAACATCGTTGAGATAAAATGATGCCCATATTGACATAGTAATAGCAAGCAGTATAGCCGTAGTCACAAGTATTTGTTTGGCTCTATATTTCTTCTTTAATAACGTATAAATTACATAACCACCACCGAATGCGACAAGTAAAAGCGTAGATAGGTTAGCAATCCCTTTTGCATTGTAACCAAAATCGACAAGTATTGGTTGCAGTATAAAACCGAATATCTGTGTTAGAGCTCTGAATATACTTCCAAATATTACAAGTACAAATAATCCGTTGTAAAGACTTTTTCGTTTGACAATAAAGCGAATAGCATCCATTAAATGACGTGTATAACTTTGCATGATGTGCTTTCGCGCGTGTGCAGAAATAGGTGGTTCAATCATAAACCACGCAAAGACAGCTGATATGAGTATGGATAGTGCAGATAGCGCAAATAATAAGAAATAATTTCCGATATGGATTCCAAATATTGTGATATTTACGATCGCTAGACGTCCCCCTAAGTAAACTGACAGTCCTGTGGCGAGCATCTGATAAACAGTAGCACGGGCTATGATACTTCCATAATGATCAGTTTTCTTGACGGTCTTCAACGAATCGTATAGCAAGGCTTGGTCGGCTCCGGAACGAAAGCTTTGTCCCAATCCGATGAGGAAAGCAGAGAATATGAGTAAGTAATATGTCGTGAAGTAAAACTGTGTAAGGACGCCGATACTCATAATAGCCATCCCCAATGCTACAGACAAGCGTTTTGAATATTTATCGGCCACGATTCCCGTTGGAACTTCAAGAAATGCAGTAAATAGCGATATGAAGGCAACGATGCTCATAGCATCCTGAGTGCTCAGACGACGAATATTTGTAAAAAATATAATTAATATGGGTATAACCCATCCGGGAGTACTAAAAATCTGATATAGATAGAATAATAGGATATTCCTCTTAAGATGTTTATGAAGAGTTGCTTTGCTAGTTTCGTTGCCAGTATTCATAATCCTGCAATCCTATCTCATATGTTCGACAAAAGCAATTGGAGGAGGGTTATATAATTTGGTACTTCCTTTGCTTTGCAGGAGCTGGACAGATAGAAACAACTGTGTTAGATTGTGTTGTCAGGGACGTATTCAAAAAAGAGATACTTCATTGCGTTTGGTGAGGATAAGTCTTTATGTCTTGGTTTTAGATAGTTTATGTATACATGTACATGGGCAAACTGATACGATTTAGAGTAATTTTTGTTTTAGGTTTGGTTACTACGTTGGCATTTTTATCGTATGGATATTTTAATCTGGGGACTATCGAAGGGATCACACTCCCGGCTCATGCGAATACAACGAATACCAATGTGTTAATTACGGAGGTAGAGTACGATCCAACGCAATCTGGAGGTGACGCGCCTTGGGAGTGGATTGAGTTATACAATCCTACTGGTGCCGCTATTGATATGGGAGGCTGGACATTGTCTGACAATCACGACACTTTTACGTTTCCTGCGAATGGCGTGACCATAGCTCCTGGGGAATATTTTCTCATTGTCAATGACACAGTAAGCTTTAACACGGAACATCCGGGTATCGTACCTGACCTGGAAATGGATCCGGGAGGTAATGGGGCCTTGAAATTGTCGAATTCCGGGGACCAACTGATACTGGCCGATGACGGCGCAAATTCAGTAGATTATGTTGCTTGGGAAAATTACGTGGCAGGTTGGTCGGCCACAGGAAATGCAGGTGAGTCCATCTGCCGAGGTGATGTGACTGATACTGACACTACCAATGATTGGGTTTCACATTGTGTTCCTGATCCAAGTACAGGAAGTTATGATGCTCCTCCTGAAGCAGTAAACGATGCTGTCAATACATATGCTAATGCGGTTGGTGTTTCTCCAAAATTTTCAGTTAGTGTGAATGTTTTGCTAAATGATAGTGATCCTGATGCTGGACAAAGTATATCCATCAGCACTATTGATGGAGTCGCACGGGTGATCGGGACATCGTTTGCCGTGCCTCACGGTACTGCAGTCCAGACTTCAGCAACGACTATTAGCTTCACGCCTGATGACGGTTGGCAGGGAACTACGCAATTTCCATATACTATAGTTGACGATCACGCTGATGCATTGACTGATACAGCATATATTCAAATAACTACGGTACCTCACCAGATCACCGGTACCGTTTGGCATGATGAAAATGCTGACGGGGTAAAGGATGTAGCGGAAATTACACCTATACTTGATGTGAATGTACGGTTGTATTCGGATGATAATGGAAATGGTACTTGGGACGATGGAGTGGATACGCTTTTAGAAGTCAACAGTCCTGCCGTTGGTACTGGTAATTACATCCTTTCGAGTGCCGTTTTTCCCGGCGATTATTTCGTTATCATCATTCCTGATGATCCAGCCTTGGCAGGCGATCCAAACAATGCAGGTTTGACATATGGTGCGACTACTTCGTATGTTTTACCTATTTCAATCACCTCTAGCACTGGTGTAATCACAAATCAAAATATTGGTTACGATGACGCACTTGTGACATTGAGTCTCGACAATCCGCAAATTGTAGAAAATGGTGGTACTGTAACAATTACTGCTACAGTTTCTCCAATAACCGGTTTTGACACCACAGTGCATCTCGCTTTTGACGGCAGTGCAGGTGGAGCTGATTATTCATATACGTCAGCTACTTTAGTGATTCCAGCGATGGATCACACCAAAACAACGACAGTTACTGCCTTGGATGACGTAGTATTGGATCCAAATGAAACGATAGAAGTGTCTATTGATACGCTATTAAATGCGTCTGAAGATGGAAATCAAGATAAATCTGTGTTGATATTGGATGATGAGAAAGATACAGATGGTGACGGTATCATAAATGCCGTGGACGACGATGATGATGGTGATGGAGTGGCTGATACGGAGGAGGCGACAGCACCGAATGGGGATGGTAACGGTGATGGTTTACAGGATTCCCTCCAACATGATGTAGCCTCAGTCGTAAATCCCAATACACATATGACCACAACTATGGTTGTTACCGATGCGGCATGTAATATAATTAATGCATATGATGTGGTGAATGAAGTAGATTTAGCTTCGCAGGATACGGGTTTTGATTATCCGATGGGGTTGAACGATTTCAACTTGGAGTGTAATGGGGTGGGTGCGTCAGCGACTCTCGTGTTTTACTATGACAAGGTGTACGACACAGCTGATTGGGTGTATAGGAAATACGATTCGTCTACCGGCGAATACAGAGACATTACGTCTGTTGTATCCTTTGGTACAGCTACTGTCGATGGACGCGACGTAACCACGGTGACTATGCAATTGCGGGATGGTGATATGCAAACTGATGACGACGGGGTGGTCAATTCTGTGATCGTCGATCCGTCAGGCCCCGCGGTACATGATGATAGTATCGAGGGTGGCGAGCTGGCTCGTACCGGTGGCGATTTGCGCCCTTGGGTGGGGGGGATGTTGTTGACGCTGGCTATGTCTACGGGAATGCTTGCGAGGCGCCAGATTGTCAGTCGCGTAAACTCTTGATCGCCCCCTGTTGTCTTACTTAGCAGAACCACCGCTCGCTTCGTCTTATGCACCAAATGTATTCTACCCCTTACGATGTAAAATGTTTCTTGACTTGAAAAGAAAGCAACTCGGCATATAATTTAAGCATAAATAAGATGTGTTTTTCTGGAAATGAAAGAATCAGCAACTTGCTTTCGTGAAACTGATGTATCAAATTGGAAGCATTTTCCAATAGAGGGTGGGTACGTAGTGATTACAGACGCTGGACAAGAGAAAATCAAAAATGATCATGAATTCTTAGAACTACTTGGGCAGTATAGAAGGGACGTTCGCTACGTGATGAATAATGTTCGTCAGCATTTCAGAAGTGGAGGAAATAGCGATGTTTATCATTGTGGAGGACATACAGTTATAAAAGAAGTGATAGGAACGCAGTCAGCATATTTCGCTATGCAAAGAGCAGAGAATGTAAGGTGTTTGTGCGATCAGGTGTTGCCGAATTATGTGTCTGTTCCTCGTCATTACGCACTGATATTTAGTACTAAATTACCAAGGCAGTATTTGATTATGGAAAAAGTAGATGATGGAATAACTATTGAAGATATCAAAGAACAGAATCTGTATCCAGAATTTCGTGATGATATAAAAGCTTCGTTTTACGAACTCAAACGGATTTTGTTCAGTATTGATGGGATCAAACAGATTGTTACAGACTTCCACGAAGGAAATATTGTCGTTGACTTTTCAACTCCTACCACGGAAAAACCCTACACTTTTTGGCTTTTGGACCAATAACCCCCACTCGTTTCACCGTTGCATCGAATAAACTTTGTTCAAAATAGGCGTCACAAACGTTCCCAAGGCATCGAGGATTGCAAACACACCCAAGAGTCGTATATAAAAGTCACCAACGTCGAAGTCTCTGAAGACCAGGACGATAAGCAATGCCACAATTATAGCAATAAATACCATTGTAGCCGCCAACGTGCCGCGAACGAACCTATTGCACGGTTTGATGAGTAGAAGTAACGATGCATGAGCGATGCTGGCGGCTAGGACGATGAGGATAATCAGAAATTTTGACCTCGAATCATTGAACTCAAATATCTCCCAGATACCGAGAACCGTATAGAGAAACCCTACGACGGATATCACCACGCCGGACAATGCCAATGGATTGGATTTGTTCCTTTCGTACAATGCTGAACTGGCAAGACTGGTTAAACTATATCCTCCGAGGGCCAGCAAGGTTAAGAGTATATTCAATTCGGTATCTCCGAAGTTTCCAACCAGGAATACGAAAATACCAATCAATGCACTGATACTGAGCGACACAACCATCGTAATCAGAAAAACTTTCTTTAAGGATGTTTTCTTAAGTTTGACGCTTTGTTTCATGATATTGTATATGATAAGTTATAGTTAATTATATCCTATGTGTAGGGGGTTGCCGAACAGCACACACGCTGCCCTTTTTCATTGCAAGTAGGTGCTAAAAGAGACCTCTCTTACACATGGGGAGAAAAGTTATTTCCGAACAAATCTTATGAGCACTGATGTTTGCCAGATTGGTGTCTGAATCGGTGCGCCACCGAACCACCAAACCTTGGTGGAGACGGCGGGAATTGAACCCGCGTCCAGTAAGTCGTAGCCGATACCACTACAAGTTTAGTCGATTTGGTATTAGAAGGCTCCTCTAAAATCGACAAAAAAGAAACCTCGCATAGGTGGTAAAGAATTCAGCAAACCCATCCACCTATGAAACAGGATTGCTATAACCCGATTATCGACCAGTTTTACTTCTTCATCGGGTGAAAGAAGATAAAACCGCTAGGTCCTTAGACCTAGATCAGCCTGACTTACGCATATAAGAAAGCAGGAGTTGCAGCAACTGCAACAAAAGCGTTTCTTACTTTGCTAATAAGTCCGCTGACAGAGAAAGTGTTCTTTACACTTAAAAAATACAGTTTTTGAAAGATCTGCGACTTTACTTGCAGTATCAAGCCATCAAACTCCTGTCGAAGCCTGACGTCCCCATACGCTATATTATAACATTTTTCGCAAAATAAGGCGAAGCCGGACCCCAACCCCGGCTTCGATTTTTGCCCTCATCCGTGATACGATACCGTATAACTGATATCCAATTTGCCAACTACGCATGAAAAACATCACATACTCACGCACAAGACCGCCCAGATTGAAACCATACCTCAAAAAGAACACATATTCTTACACGTACGGAGTACACCCAACGATGGAATTGCTGTCCACCCGACCCGATGTAGTACTCAAGCTGGTGTTTCACTCACATGGCGCGCAGAATGCGGGCGTGCAGATGTTGCGGGAACAAGCCGACAAACTGAATATCCCGACTGAGGAGAACGACAAAGCCATCCGCAAGATATCTATGAAAGAAAACACTTATGTCGTCGGGATCTTCAAAAAGTATGAAACCAACCTGAGTCCGGAGACAAACCATGTCGTATTGCACCAGGCTCGCAATATGGGCAATATCGGGACGATCATACGCACAATGCTTGGCTTCGGTACGGATGATCTGGCGTTGATCAGCCCATCGGCGGATGTTTTTCATCCAAGATTGGTACGCGCTACCATGGGAGCAATATTCCAAATGCGGATAGCGTACTTTCCCGATATAGAAACATACATGCAAGCATTTCCCGATCGCAACTTATATATGGCATATGTGGATGAAAACTCCCGAAAACTGCAAGAAACTGATTTCGAACCACCGTACAGTTTGGTATTTGGCAATGAAGGGCGGGGCTTGCCCGAAGAGATACGAAGACTTGGGCAATCATTTCATATCCCGCAGAGTGAACGTATAGAATCTCTAAACCTGTCTGTAGCGGTGGCGATGACTCTATGGGAAGCGTACCGCGATAGTTAACCGCCACAAAACAATTTTATATTCACTTGCGCCCTGTGGTGGCATTTACCAAGTCTTCAATGAAATCGCGGTTTGCCGGATCATTGGAAACTACAGTACGGAATGTGGGTAACTTGAATTCTGGATTTTGATGTGAGACGAAAACGGTATAACTATCGCCATCCTTGGTTTCGAAAGTATATATATCCCCAGGTTTCTCACCCGTGAAGTCGGTGTTCAACATATAATGTTGCGAAACGATTTTCCTCCCGTCGACAATGAGAGTATCCTCGGTCGGATCGCCGTCGATCCCGTATACGTACTGCGTGATATCGGTATCGGCCAACCCATGCCCCAGGCTTATTTCATAAAGATCACCATCGTCCGGGTCACCTGTCTTGCTTGACGTATACATAAGAACCACGTCCGGTACGGGGATATTGTCCGGCATCATACTTCCGGTTATAGAAGGCATATCGTCACTCGGCGCAGACAATTCTGTGATATGCATCTGTTCGTACATCTTTTCACCATATTCATCATCCGAGTAAAAATCTCTATCTTGCATATATTGCATTTCTTCCGGTATCATAGGTAATGGTTGACTATCATGTGACCAGATAGATGGTAAATCTATCTCTGTTATCTCAAAGTCATTATCTTCCGGTATGATCAGGTTATATTTACTTGTGGTCAACTCCTGGATAATTTTATCCGCATTTAGCCGAGGTATGGATCCGACACTTTCTTCCGGCTTTATTTCAATATCCTTGACTGGTACATCCAGATTGAAGATGAAATTCGATTTCGCATCATCCCATGAGGTATTTTCAGATATCACCGATTCCTCATACAAGGTATGTAGCATCAAATTATCTTCTGAGACATCTCCGTAGTACATGTCTTCCTGTTTGAGAATCATAGTTTCTGTATCGAAATATCCACGTGTCGTGATGGTGTCCCAGTTATTATTCAATTCATTTATGTCATCTACAGGACTGGCTGTTCTCAAAAGTAAATTAGTTTGTCCCATAGAGCAAGGCAGTTTGTCAGTCCACTGGATGACGTAGTATTTATGTCCATCGATCTTTACGATATCTTCCAATGTTGCATCTTCACCAAACATATCTTGTAATGACGGTTCCACATCGTGTAATGGTTCTTCTTGGGCTGATTTTTTTGTGGTATCGATTTTGGCAGTTGCAGTACCAGTCGGTTTGGAATATACGAGATCAGAATCACTATCATTTTTAGATATTTCGTCAGAGAACAATGTTTCTTCTTCACTTGTATTTGGAATATCTACATCAGAATCTATTTCCAAGTCATCATTGAAAAATTGCATGTCAGATAAGTCTTCATAGATATGAACTGCGTATTGTCCTCCATAATATTCGTAGCTATCCGTATGAGAATCCTTTTCTATAAACAAGAAATATTCTCGCAGTTTATCTGAATTATCTCGGAATATACTTTTGTTGGCAAAAATTTTGTTTCGTTCATCCGTAAATATCCACGATGTTTCTGAACCATTTTTTCCAGTTGTATCCAATAACTCACATTTATCAAGTGCAGGGCCTTGTTTATACGAGACAATATTTTTTATTAGCGTTGGTGTATGTGTGCTTAGATCAAAGCTTATTGATGTGGGAGCAAGAGTGAGATTTTGCGCTTTTGCAGAAGTAGTTACAGTCCTTTCGTCGTAAGCTAATATGTGAGAACGATTATTACTTACGGCCTTTGACAAAAGCGTATCCAAGTTGGATCGAGCTTGTCTAACCTGGTAACGGTGTATGGCGGTAGGCAATGTCACACCTCCGAGGATTGCGACGAGGGCGGTAATCGCCATCAGCTTAGGGGCAATTTGTTTGAATCGTAGCATCTTGATAATGGATATTAACTTAAATGACGGGCTCAATGTCGAGTCATCGGCGAAACTGAGGAACTCCTCGCGGAGTCGTTTTTCAAATTGTCTGCTTGGTTGTGAATTGTCGGCATGAAAAGCATGCAATTTGGATTTTGACAATTTATCTGTTTTACCTTTCATCTATAGAGCTCTGTAATATTAGTTGTATCAGGTGTACATATTATTCTCCATCGTCATTAAATAGCTTTTCCAGCCCACGCAAAGCACGTCGTTGTGTCACTTTGACATAATTAATATCTTTCTTCAGCTTCTTGGCGATCTCTTGCAAACTCAATTTGTCGATCAGTCTCATTTTGGCTACCCGTCTCTGCGCCGGGGGCAAATGCTTGATATATACCATCGCTTTTTCTTCCAAAGTTTGAGCGTTGTCCATATCCTCAAGGTATCTTGTCATCTCACGGTAATACGCTTCGGGAGACAGGTTCGCGCTCCCTTCGATTTCATCGTCATATTGAGAGTGCCCGTGTGATTTTCGCCGTAAGTATTCCAGAAATTTGTTGCGGGCGATACCGTATAGAAACTTGGTGAAGTCTTTGATATGTCCGTCGTTGTGTTGTGTAGCCTGTGCGAAACTAAGGAAGGTCTCGCTCGTCAAGTCCTCGGCGTCCTGGCGAGACAATGTCTTGTAATAGAAATACCTGTATATCCGTGTGAAATTGGCTTCGTACAATGCGCTTAATTCTCGCTTTTTCATATACGCTCTTCAAGTAGACGTTTCACGATATTGGCATCGGCCTGCCCTTTCATCGCGCGCATGACCTGCCCCATCAAGTACATGATCGCATTTGGATTCTTGCCCGATTTGAAGTCATCCACGGCTTTTTGGTTTTCCCGCAATACCGTATCGACGACAGAGCTCAGTTTATCCATATCAGTTTCGACAGGAGCTGTGCTTTCTTTGAATTCTTTGAGGGCTTTAGTCGGATCATCGCTTATCTTGATCTTTTTGTTCAGTAAAGCGGCCGCGATTTGTTGGGGCTTGAGGTCAAGACCCGCTGTTTTGTTTGCCGAGACTAGGTCTTCGAAATATTCGGCCGTATCTTTGCTTTTGACCAATGTTACCGCATCTACATACTTCACTCCCCATTCATCCACGTACGTACCGATACGTTCATGGGGAAGTCTGACCATACCCTCGTCGTAGATTTCTTGCAATTGCTCATCAGTGTATTCGAATACCGGTATATCGGCGTCGGGGAAATATCTGTAATCGTTTGCGTTTTCCTTGAGCCTTTGTGGAACGGTCGTCTTGGTGTTTGCATCCCAACCTCTCGTCTCTTGCGGAGGGACTTCACCTCTCTCCAATATCTCTTCTTGTCGTTTCAATTCATATTCGATAGCCTTCTGTGCAAATTTGAATGAGTTGATATTTTTTACCTCGACTTTGTATTCGGGTAACTCCGGCAGTTTTTCGGTCAATTGCAGAGATATATTCGGTTCAAGTCGCATATCGCCTTTTTCCATATCGGCGTTGGCGATCCCGAGATAACGCGCTATCAATTGCAATTCTTCCAGAAAGGCTTTCACATCCTCGCTAGTGTGAAAAACCGGTTCGGTCACGATTTCCATCAACGGCACTCCGCCTCTGTTGTAGTCAATCAATGATTCCCCGCCTTTGTGGGTAAGTTTCCCGGTGTCTTCCTCCAGGTGGACGCGGGTGATGGCGAACGATTTTTTCTCACCGTTTACATATACTTCAAGGTTTCCGTTGCCCACGATCGGTTCATCATACTGCGAGATTTGGTATCCCTTTGGTAAATCCGGGTAGAAATAGTGTTTGCGATCGAATTTAAACCGTTTATTGATCTTGCATCCTATCGCCTTGCCGAAAAGTATGGTTCTGCGGATCGCCTCTTCGTTTGGGACCGGCAGACCTCCCGGCATGCCCAGACAGACGGGGCAGGTATGTGTATTTGGCTCCTGTCCGAAATAATCGGCGGGACATTGGCAAAACATTTTGGACTTGGTGTTTAGTTCGATATGTATTTCCAATCCGATTATCGGTGTATATTTGTTGCTCATGGACTCAGGTTTTTCGATTAATTAATTATTTCCAGTTTTCCAATCCTTGTTTGATCACTCCGAAAAAGTCGGTTTCTTGTTCGAGCTGATACGATAAATTCAATAAATCGCTTTCGTGCAATGCCGGTCCGATGATCTGCATACCGACGGGCAGATTGTCGCCATCCAATCCGATCGGTACGCTCATGGCCGGTATACCTGCGACACTGGCGGGTTCGTTGAGTCTGTCCATCATCTCACCAAAAAAAGGATATTTCTCAAAAGAGCCGACCTCCAACGCGGTGACGGGAGCTGTCGGAGCCAAGATCAGGTCGATGGATTGGAACGTATCGGCAAAACTTTGCTTGATCAGTTGGCGTACTTTCTGCGCTTTCTTGTAGTACTCGTCGTAGTACCCGTGTGATAGTGCGTATGCGCCCAGCATGCTTCTGCGTTTGGCTTCTTCACCGAACATATTTCTCGGATTGCTATACCGCACCCCGTGCAGGCGCGCCAGGTTGGAAGATACCTCGGCCCGGTTGATGATCGTATAGGCGGAGATTGCGTATTTCGGGTCCAGTAAGCTGACTTCTTTGATGGTATGTCCCATTTTTTTGAGGATTTCCACCGTTTCCATGATACGTTTTTGGATATCCGGCGTGGCGTCGTCGATATATTCTTTGGCGATACCCAGTGTAAATGTACGTTTGGTTTGCATATCCGCTGTATAGTTCGGTACTGGTGATGGCGATGTGGTTGCGTCATATTCATCTTTGCCCGCCATAACTTCGAGCAGTAGAGCCAAGTCTTCGGTATAAAGTCCCATCGGACCAGGTGAGTCCAACGACGAACCCATCGCCGCGACTCCGTATCTTGAGACCCTTCCGTGTGTAGGTTTCAACCCCAGTATCCCGCACCATGAGGCCGGGTGGCGTATGGAACCGCCCGTATCGGTCCCGATGGATGCGGGTGCCACATATGCGCTCACGACAGACGCCGACCCGCTGGAGGACCCGCCCGGGTACCTGTCTAGATCCCACGGGTTGTATGTCAACCCGTAGGCTGATGTCTCGCTGGACGCACCGTGTGCCCAGGCGTCCATATTTGTTTTACCGGTAAACCAAGCCCCTTCGGCGATCAGCCGTGCGGTGGCGGTGGACTCATATTTCGGTATGAACTCGTCCAACACTTTGGACGCTGCGGTGGTACGCAGATCTTTGGTGCAGAAGATGTCCTTCACCGCGATAGGGATGCCGGCCAATTTCCCTTCGGTCGGTCTATCGGCGTTGTAGTCGACAGAAGCTCGGGTGATATATGAGTGAATTTTACCTTCGTGTTCATCGGCTCGTTTCTCGAAGTATTGGAAAAGCTCTGTAGGAGAGATTTCCTTGTTGTCCAACATCTGCTTTAGTGCGACGATGCCTTTGCCATATATTTCCGCCATTTTTATTTATCCAATATTTTAGGTACGACAAAGAACCCGTCTTTTGTCTTGTGCGCGTTTGCCAAAGCGTCTTCTTGAGAGAATGTCCTGGGTGAAGGGGCGCCGTCGCGGAAGCTGATGTTTTTGAGCTCAGTTTTAGTCATTTCGGCTTCGACATTGCTCGTATCCAATTCGGAGAGGTTGCGGATATAGTCGATGGTTTCACCGAGTTGCTCTCGCAATTTTTCCACTTCGTCATCGGATAGTTCGATACGTATCATGGAAGCGAGTCTGAGCACTTCTTCGGTGGTGATAGAGTTCATGTGGTTGTCGGCTTGTTTTTTCATGGTGGTGATTATATCAGATCTTCCAACGGTATCTCGGTTCCGTAAATCAATCTGTCCCATTTGGATTGTTTGTTTGCCACTTTGTAGAGTAATTTGTCTTCCAGCAATTTATAAATCGTTTTCAATTCGTCCTTCGGCACTATCAACAGCAATTCCGCGGGATATTGGCGTTTCGTGGCGATATACATAATGTATGCGTCGTGTTTTTTTGTGAATCTGAAATTGCTTAATTCGTTCCAATCAAACGATTTGCCCATGGTATCGATCCCTCGACCGGTGATGGTGTGAGTGACCTTGACGGGCGGTAGTACTCCTCCTGCGTAGATGAGAAACAATAATGCCAGTATTACCAGTATCAGCAGGTACTTGTCTTGTCCGAGTACGGCCAGGTACAAAGAGAATACGAGAGAGATCGCCGTTATCACGAAGAATGTCCGCATATCAAAGCTGTATTTGATGCGTATCGGAGCGGTCCACTCGTATTTCTTGATTTTTTGCACGACCTTGGGGGCCGGTATTACCGTCGTATTGTCCGGCTGACCGGACTTGGGTATTGAGACGGTGTCCGTCATGACTTTTTCGCGTAGGATTTGTTTTTTAGCTTCTTTGGCTTCTTTGTTTAGATTGGTGATTTTTTTGCGTATTTTTTGGAGGCGTGTTTGATTTTTCTCCAGCTCTTGGGCGGTTTTGGCTATTTCCGCCAATTGCTCTGTCGTGATATTTGTTTCCGTTGTTTGGTGTTTCATTGTCGTTGTGATGGGTACGTAGCGGTTAATTGTTTGGTATCACACATTATACTAAAACATAGGCAACATGCAACGGGTCAGCTGTTGTTGCTTTATTTTAATTGGGTACGGTAAGTGCTTGTGTGGTTATGATAATTATAGTATAGTGATATATACTATTTAAGTTATTTCATATTTATTAATATGGCATTAGAACGAGAAGTCCTGGGTAACGGCATAGGTGCGGCTCCTGCACAGGATGTTTACACAAGTCACATTCAGGAGAAGTTACAAATAGAGCAAAAAGTGGAGGCTCTTTTACAAGATAAGAAACCTATAGAGGTTGCTGGTGAAATTATGGTCGCAGGTGGGTACTGTAAGAGTTATGTACCTAGTCAAACAGCTGACAGCTGGGACCCCAAGATTTATGGTGATGGAAAGTTGTTTAGACAGATGGTAGTGTTTGCTCGACAAGGAGGACCTCGCTTAGGGTTAGAAACACTTCGCCCATTTCTAAAGAAAACTGCTCAAATTCCCGGGTCTAATAGTCACGGGGCTTTAACTATGGCTTTTTTGCCTTATGTTAGATTCAATGAAGTAGGCGAGTTCGATCCTGAAGAGTCCTACTTGTACATATTAACAGAGTCGCAGTTGGCTGATTTACAACGAATGGCAGGAATTGAGCAGCAAGGACAAGAGATACAGTAGTACAGTTCATCATTGTTAGGAGGGTCGATTAATTTTATGTCAAAGCACATGGATAAACCCACTTACTTAACACAAGCATCATTGCAAAACCCGTATCATATGTCGGTCGGCTTGGGGGTAATTGCTCGCGATGCCCAGGTGCTGTATTTGAAACAATATGTGCATTTTCTGCACAGTTTCGCATATTTACTCCCTACTACCACGCCGTATGCAAATGAAACATTGAGCGATAGTCTGCAAAGGATTGTGAATGAGAAACTACCTGTTGATGTTGGGGTAAGTTCAGCTGAATTTGCGTACATCGGGTCGAGTGTGTATCGAGATGAGTGGTTTGGAGAACTAAATTCTCCGACAGAGGTGGAAAAAACGGAATTATATTTCAAAGCAGGGTCTGATTTCGCTGGACGGGAGAAAGGTGTCATGTGGTCAAAGCCCCACAGTACTGACGAAGAGATTGAAGCCTTGGGATGGCGAGATATCGTAGAGGTTGGGTTTATGGAGGTCACAGAATTGATGGAGAAAATGCGTTCTCCAAAGCATCCGCTCTCCTATCTCGACCAGTCTGCGGTGTTGGAAAAGTTGTTTGAGTGACGAGGTTGCCTGCTATGACCCGCCCAGTGTAGCGTTATACCGGATAGGTAAATCGTCATTATTACCGATGACCGATTAAAGGCTTTTACATAACTTACTCCAAGGGAGTGCGGTGTAGTGCTATAATCGGCTGATGGGACAAAACAAACACCTTTTGGTGCTACGAGCGATCATAGAGGACAAAGAAGGTAGGATACTGCTGGTCAAGCGGGCGGCGGATCGTGCCTACAACCCGGGGAAATGGGAATTGCCTGGTGGCAAAGTTTTACCCGGATCGACGGTGAGAGATGCTTTGGATAGGGTGGTTAACGAGGAGATCGGCCTTATCATCAACGATGGTCTGAAACGTCATTACGTACTGGACAAACTTGTGACGGAAGGGAAGTACAAGGGCTTCACTTATGTAGAGATTGCGATACCTGCTACTCACGTCGGTGGCAAACCCGAGGTCGGAGGAGGTGATTTGGTGGCATCTGAGTGGGCGCGGAAAGACCAGATATTTGAATACGACTTGTCCTTTGAATCAAAAACTCACTTGGCAAAATATCTGGCTGATGAAAAAGATAAAAGAACCAAGACGGCGGATATAGTCTTGGTATCGAGGGCCCTGCTGGAGAACGAGGACGGTGAATTTCTGTTGATCAAGAGGGCTCCGGGTCAACGTTACCCGCAAAAGTGGGAGGTCCCAGGAGGCAAGTTGGATTCGTTTGAATCGTTGGAAATGAACCTGGTGCGTGAAGTTTTGGAAGAAACCGGTGTATTGATTGACAAAATTAATTCGAATATTTATTCACATATCATGATCGAGAAATCCGGGGATTACAAGGGTGTAACTTTCGTGAATATATTGAACCATGCGCTCGCGAAAACTACGGATGTACGCCTGGATGCGGATCATACTGAATATAAATGGGTGCCGGGTGAGGAATTGCTGGATATGGATTTGGCGGAGTATATGCGTATGCAGTTAGCAGAAGCCTTGTACATCTTGCGGCAGAGGAAGTAAGGGATGTATCGCAGATAAATTTAATACAATCAGGTATGAATATACACACTGTGTCGGGAAAAAACTTGTCAAAGTTGGGTATCGGGAGTTTCGGGATAGGCGGACGCGGGCATAGAAATGTGGATTGGGAAAAAGACGGGAACGGAGATGCAATTCTGACCCTTGTTGCGGATTTTGAGAAGCATATCGGTGTGAGTGAGTGGAACGAAGCATAGCTGAGGGTGAATTTCACAAAGCGAAAGTTATGTAGACAGGATAGACAGGATAGAGAGCTTTTGGAGTTATGCAAAGAGGAGGATAGCGAAATTCAATGGAGTACTTAAAGAGAAGTTCGTATTGCATACGAAAGAGTCCGCATAGCGTTGGAACCGCAGGGGTGGTAGAATATATAAATTATTGATGAAGAAGGTGAGGAAACTCCTCTCTGACCTTCACAAGACCCAACTTTAAGTATCAAACATAAATGACGATATTACAAAAACTAGAAAAGTTAAAAGATTACTTTGATAAAGGAGATATTCCTGTTTTACATAAGCACGAAGTAAATCCAAACTTACCTTTAAAAAGCAGAGAAAACTATTTATATTTTATTATGACCTGTTCTTTAAACTTTCAAAGATCATCTCCTAATACTTGGAAGTCAGCACTTGCAACATGGAATGATCAAGAAACAAGTTTTGTTTTTTTCCCTGAAAGAGTAGTAAGAGCTAAAGAAGAAACTTTGAGACAAGCTTTACTTAAACATAAATTAGCACTACAACCAAACAAGCATATTCAAATTTGGAAAACAATATCTGGAACTTTTCATAATTATTTTGAAGACGATCCAAGAAATCTTTTTAAAAAAGGTAATTATAGTTCTGACCAAGTACTATATATAGT
>JALWDW010000003.1 GCA_027036675.1 Candidatus Dojkabacteria bacterium | reverse complement strand
GATGGAGATTATATTGAATATAAAGGCGCTTCGTTTCAAAATGTTGGCTGACGAGGAAGATGGTTTGCAGTGCGTGATAGATGTCAAAGGGAAAAAATTGGTTACAGGAGCCGATATTGAATTACCCGGCCAGCTTGAGATCATGAATCCGGAAGCCGAAATTGCCACTTTGACCGCATCTGATTCGAAGCTGAAGATAAAAATGACGGTCAAAAAAGGTATCGGATACATGGGCGATGTACAGGATAAACGCGAAGAGATCGGGGTTATACCTATCGACGCCGACTTCAGTCCGATCACGCATGTGGCGTATCAAGTACAAAGCGCCAGAAAGGGGCACAAAGTTGATCTGGACGGGGTTTTGATTACCGTATCGACTGACGGCAGTATCACACCCGTAGACGCTCTGCTTAAGTCGGCCGAGCTGTTGCAAGATTTTGCCGGGAAGGTGATGGTGGGGCTCGGTGTATCAAAGGAAGATGTCGAAAAAAGCGCTGAACAATCATATATCGTGGAGCAACAAACGGATGAAGAAGATGTTGTGGCGAGCGAAATCGGTTCATGGAGGGTTGAGGACTTGCCGATATCCAAACGCTCGAAGTCGGGACTCTTGTCGGGCGGATATGTTACTGTCGCAGATATCGCCAAATGCAGCAAAGATGATTTGATGGCTTTGCAGGGATTTGGCAATAAATCGCTCAACGAGGTGATTGATTTGATGAAACAATATGGAATAGATATTGCCTGATAAATCATGAGAAAAAGAACAAAAGTCAAACAATTGGGTAAAAAGAAAAGTCATCGCGATCTGATGTTTAGAAATCAGATAAGGGATTTGATAATCCACGGGAAGCTCGTGACGACCACTCCAAAAGCCAAGGAGTTGAAGAAACGGATGCAAAAATTGCTGGCTAAGATCGCGTCGACGGACGACAAACTGGTTGTAAGGAGAACATTGTCGCCGATACTCAAGGATAAACGCCTGATCGATAAATTCATCGCGTATACATCCAAGGAGGGCTATGCCGTAACCACTGTCAGAGTTGGTTATCGCGACGGTGACAACGCTCAGATGACCAGAGTAACCTTACTTAATTATGAAAAATAACAATGGGTAAGAAGACTGTAAAGAAAAACAAAACCACGTGGAAGATTCAATCGCAAGGGCGTGTCTGGTGGGTCGTAGATGCCACGGATCAGGTATTGGGTCGATTGGCTACGCAGGTTGCCTCGTTGCTTATCGGTAAGAAAAAGCCTGGTTACGTCCCGAATATGGACGACGGAGATTATGTAATCGTGATCAACAGTAAGAGTATCCGCTTAACCGGAAACAACAAACACAAACAGAAAAAATATTATCGACATTCCGGGTATCCCGGGGGACTCAAGGAGATCACATTTGCGAAGCAGATGGACAAGGACGCTACGTTCCCTGTAAAAGCGGCTGTGAAAAATATGTTGCCAAAGAACAAATTGCGGGACGGAAGGATGAAAAGACTTTTTGTATATACTGACGATACGCATAAACACGAAGCGCAAAAGCCGCGAGTATATAAGTTGTCACAGAAGTTACAGTGAATAAGAAATACACGGAAGGGATAGGGCGAAGAAAAACTTCCACGGCAAGAGTTCGGGTATACGAGGGTAAACAGCCTTCTACTGTGAATGGTAAGACAATCGGTGAGTTCTTTTCGTCACCTGAGGCTTCGCAACTTATAAATATGCCGTTGACCGTGGTGGAGTTGGATAAAAAGTATTACTTTACCGCCAAAGTTTCAGGTGGTGGTATGACAGGACAACGGGATGCCGTACGTCTCGGACTTGCGAGAGCATTGTACAAGATGGATCCAGAATTGAAACCAGCTTTGCGTCGTGCCGGATTGATTACCCGCGACAGTAGGCAGGTGGAACGCAAGAAGTACAATCACAAGAAGGCGCGTAAGAAGCCTCAGTACTCCAAGCGTTAAGGATTTGTCTGTTTCGTCTACGATACGGAGCCTTTTGTACGTTTCCCATGATATAATTGGCGTGGTAGTGGCTCAAACGATCGCTTCGCGCGGTTTTCATCGCGTGAAGAGGAAAGTCCAGACTCCGTGCCGGCTGCGAGCGTATCGCAGTGAGAGCCTCGGAAGGCATTTCGTCGTGATTTGCCGACGGGGGAGGGAGCGATCTTTCGGAGAAAAGGGCAACAGAAAGATACCGCCTGTCGTATCGACAGGTAAGGGTGAAATGGTGGTGTAAGAGACCACCGGGTAGTGTAGTAATATGCTATCGCTGGTAACCCCCTCTCGGAGCAACCGCCAAGCGGGCATAGATAGATGATCGTATAAACAGAATCTGGCTTATGCGCCACTACCGTTATTCTATCAATAGTGATACTATCTCTGCATGACAAACGAAATCATCCGCACAGTATTCCTCGGATCAAATTGGGAAGCGGTACCGGCATTGGAAAAATTGGTGAATTCTGCGAATTACAATGTCGTCGGAGTGATCACCAAACCCGACCGACCCGTGGGGCGGAGTAAGACCCCTACTCCAAATATCGTCAAGGAAACGGCTACGAGGTTTGAGGTACCTGTCTTTCATACGGAAAACGACCCTGAGAATTACGAAAAAGCTTTGAAAATCTTCCACCCCGACCTGCTGGTCGTACTGTCGTTTGGAGAGCTGATACCTGCAGGTTTTTTGTCGTACCCGAAGTATGGAGCGATAAATATACATTTTTCACTTTTGCCGAAATACCGTGGCGCCACCCCGATCCAAAAATCGATATTAAACGGAGATACCAAAACAGGGGTAACATTTGTCCAGATGGTAGAGGAATTGGATGCCGGTCCCATACTGCAACAGTACGAGATTGAGATCTTGCCTGACGATACGAACCAAAGCCTTCGTGAAAAATTGGTACGCGACAGTGCGGAGTTGTTGATTGACGTGTTGGACCGCTGGGTAACCGGCAAGATCAAGGCTCGACCGCAGGATGATGATCAAGCGACATATTGTTGGAAACGGGATATTGCCAAAGAAAATGCAATGATTGATTGGGAGCGGGACGACGCCGAAACGGTCGGGCGTATGGTGCGAGCTTATGTCCCGTGGCCGATAGCTTGGACATATACACCGCAAGGAGAGCGGATCAAGCTGTACGAGGTGCGTATCGTACCATATTCAGAGCTCGCGTATGACCCAAGTGATCGTCGACTGGGTGAAATGTTCAAAGAAAAAAACCGCCTTTTCGTCAAAACACTGGACGAAGATAGGCTGTTGGAGGTTTTGGAAATCCAGAGAGCAGGGAAACGCAAACTGCGGGGGTCTGAGTTCAATGTACAGTGAGATAATTTTGGTGGTTGTAGCAATACAATGGTGAAATCAAGCGAAAAAAGACAAAAACTGATTGCTGAATTCGGACGTAAGCCCGTATTTCTGCCGGATGCGACTAGAGGTGCCGTCAAAGCGCTGACATTTGACCAATTGGAGTCGGTCGGAGTACAGCATATCGTATCCAACACATTGCATATGCTGATGTCGCCCGGACCGGATCATATAGCGTCTATGGGAGGAATACACGAGTTCATAGGCTGGGATGGGCTGATCCTGACCGACAGTGGCGGATTTCAGGTGTTTTCATTGTTGCATAGGGGACAATGGGACGGTGAAATACATGACGACGGAGCGACATTTGTGATACCCGAAGCATACGCCAAAAAGATCGACCATGTAAACAAACGGAAGTCCGATACATCTGACGCGTGCAGTCTGTTCGACGGAAATGGGCTGACCGTCAAGTCTCCGAGAGACGGACGTGTGTTTGAATTAACTCCGGAAAAAGTGATAGATATACAAATGCAGATGGATAGCGACGTCATGGTTGTCCTCGATGATTGTCGGAAGACCGGCATAAGCCGTGACGAAGCTGAAAAAACAGTGGAGAGGACGATCAAATGGGCCGAACGCGGCAAGAAGTATTTCGATGAGAAGTATGGCGGGAGTGCGGAAACCGGGAAATTGCTGACAGCGGTCGTACAAGGGGCCAATTATCCGGATCTGCGACGGATGTGCGCAACGGAATTATCGAAAATGGGCTTCGATGGGTACAATTTCGGGGGATATTTATTGGATGAGCAGGGCAATCTTGTGGTGGATGAGCTGAAAACCGTATATGATGCGACTCCGGCGGACAAGTTTAATTATGCGATGGGTTGCGGCAAACCTACAGACATCATTCAAGCGATCGAGATCGGGTACACGGTGTTTGACACGGTTTTACCGACTCGCAATGCTCGGCATGGGACCTTGTATAGTTTCGACATACCGGCGGAAGATGAGTTTAAATTGAAAATCAAGAATGCTCGGTTCAAAGACGATAATGCCCCGGTGGATAGCACTTGTGATTGCGAACTATGTACCAGATACTCCAGAGCTTATCTGCATCAGATGTTCAAAGTCGGCGAATTGACCGCATTGACATTGGCGACCTTGCACAACCTGCGTTTTTATCAGAGGCTGATCGAGGATGAGACAGGCGATTATTCACCGTAAATAGGGGGGCGTTGAATTTCGGAACGGACCGGGATTGCCGATCGATACTTCCCCTACATGAGGTAGAGCGATTGATTTAGCAAGCAGGTCAGGATATAATATGCCAGTGTTAAACTCTAAGGAACTCGTAGATAGTGAAACTGAGCATATTTTATCGAATAGGATCAATAGTAGATAAACAGCATATTGTACTGCCCGGATAACGATTCTCTGTCCGAGGTGCGTATATAGGTTTCCATCAATTTTTGCGAGTATCCTTCGTGTTTGGCGTCGTATGACGCATTAAATTAATACGGGAAAAAGCAGATGACTGTAATAATATATGTATTGATCGGCCTGTTAACGGGTGCTGGAGGAATGTTTTTACTTAAAAGAAACAGAGCTGATGTGCCGGACAATGTACTTGACAAAATTGTTCAAGAAAAACGACGTCAGGCACTGTCTCAGGCTGAACAAGAGGCGCGCAGAATTACCGCAAAAGCTGAACAAGATGCTCTGAAAGTGACCGCGGATGCGGAAGAAAGTATCAAAAAACTGCGTAAAGAGCTAAGTGAGCAACAGGGCCTGCTGGCGGAGAGAGAAAAAGTTCTCAATGAAAGGTCTTTGAAGTTGGACCGCCGGGATGATGAATTTGAAAAAGAGCTTGAAGATTTTAAGAACACTCAAAAGAGAGTCGCCAAACTGCAACAAGAGTTGGAACAAAAATTGGAAGAAATTTCTGGCTTGACACGTGATGAGGCGAGGGAGCGTCTGGAAAAAGAAGTCAAAGCGGGATTGGTGGACTATGAGGCGAAACTGATCCGCGAAGCCACTCAAAGGGCGGAAAGTGTGTCGGATGAGAAGGCGAAACAGATCTTGGTGGAAGCCATGCAAAAAGTGGTGACGGATTATGTCGGTGAGACAACGACAACCATAGTCAAAGTGGAAGACGAGAAGGTAAAGGGTAGGATCATAGGTAAAGGTGGGAGAAATATACGTG
>JALWDW010000002.1 GCA_027036675.1 Candidatus Dojkabacteria bacterium | reverse complement strand
CCACCCGCCCCATGATATAATCCCCCGATGAAAAAGCCACAAATCAACATCGCACAAATCAAAGAAGCAATCTCAAACATCCTGTGGGTATACAAACTATACCTTCGCCTCGCAAAGCGCGACGTATTGATCGTCAATGGAATACAACTGACATTGGGCGTCATATCACCCTTACAAGCTTACATGGCGGGAAAAATCGTCGATGCACTTGTCCACCAAAGTGAATATGGTCTGGACGGTTTCCAATTCACCATACACAATCAACTCGTGTTCTATACATTGGCGCTGTCATTGGTCTTACTCGTTACATATGTAATGGGTAGTACACGACGATACTTTCAAGAACGTATCCATATTTATCCAAAATTTGAAATAAGACAAATATTTTTTGAAAAGCTAGGACGGCTGGATTTGCAACAATACGAAAACGCCAAGCTCGCAAGTCAGATACAATTGGGCAGGAACGAATACACCGAACTAAATGCTATCCTGACAACTACGTTTACACTCCTGACAAATATTATCCGTGCAGGTGTCTCTTTCGTTATTTTGACGATGCTATCACCAGTCCTATCTCTTTTCATCACTTTAGCAGTACTACCTCAGATGGTCTTGTACCTGCACCAAACAAACCGCGACCTGGACGTACAACAAAAGCTATCGAAGAAGTTTCGTCGCCTATGGATGCTATTTGGCAGTATGGAAAACGAGCGCAATATACCAGAACACAATATTTCACACGGTGAACTGCACCTATCCGACCAAGCACGCAGTTTGCTTCATAAGATCGGCAAACAGTACATCAAAGCGCTACGTCTGACATTCAAGGAAGATATTCTGGTCGGTGTCGGTACCGTCTTTTCCAGGTTGTTTACAGACGCGTTTCTGATTTATCTGGTACTGACCGGCAGGCTGACATTGGGGCAGTTTACGTTTTATCGGTCACAATCTAAGACGTTGGACGGTCGCCTATTTGAATTGTCAAATAATGTGGCGGCAATAAGCGGGATGGCGAAAAGAGTCGGTTATGTACGTCAAATCATGGAATTACCACCTGCAATAAAGTCCGGGGACAAGCATATCGACACAAGTCGCCCTCCTGAGATCGAATTCAGAAATGTATCATTCAAATATCCGCAATCCGGTAGACCAGTATTAAAGAATATATCATTCACTATCAAACCGTATGAAAAAATCTCTATCGTAGGTGCCAATGGAGCCGGCAAGACAACCCTGATCAAACTTCTTTTACGTTTCTACGATCCGACGGACGGCCAAATACTGATCGATGGAGTCCCTCTCAATGAATTGGACTTGCGAGAATACCGCAATATGGTCGGTACATTGTTCCAGGAGTTCAATGTTTACGACGCTTTGGACATCAAAAACAACCTGGCCATAGCTCGCCCCATGGAAGCCTTGAACCGCAACAGATTGGTAGACTCACTGAAACGCGCCGAGGCTTGGGAATTTGTGAAAAAACTGCCAAACGGATTAAATCAAAAACTAAGTAAACAGTTGGACGGCGGGACGAAACTATCCGGCGGTGAATGGCAAAAATTGGCGATCGCTCGCATGTTTTACCGGGACCCGCAGATACTGATACTGGACGAGCCGACAGCTGCGATCGATGCCGTGGCCGAAAGCAAAATCTTCAGCAATATCTACAAGGAGATCCGCAACAAGTCGCTGATCATCATATCACACAGGTTTAGTACAGTCCGTATGGCAGACAAAATCTATGTGATGCAACACGGGCGGATTGCGGAATCCGGTACGCACGATGAACTGTTGGCCAAACAAGGCTTGTATCACAAATCATTTACGTTGCAGGCCAAGGGGTACGGATAAGAAATGAAATCTCCTCCGCGACCTGACGGTCGGGGGATTACGCCGGAGGTATTAAACTTCACACTAGCTCCTCCCAGCCTTCTTGGATGCGGTCCAAAAGCTCTATATGATCGAGCATCGCTGCGGTACCGCGCGCCACAGCAGTCAATGGATCTTCCGCCAAGTGCACGGGTAGCTTCAACTCGTGACTGAAAAGCTTATCGATACCATAAATCAAAGCCCCACCACCCGCCATATATACCCCATTAGACATCAAATCGGCCAAAAGCTCGGGGGGGGTGTTCTCGACAGCATCCCTGACCGCCTCCAGTATCTTTTCCAGAGAGTTCATGATCGCCTCACGCGCCTCCACACTCGACAACTCAATCGCTTTCGGCAACCCGGTCAACATATCACGTCCCTGCACTGTCATTTTTTTCTCTTCCGGCATCGCTATCGCACTTCCTATGGCGATTTTCACATCTTCCGCTGTCCGATCACCAATCAGCATATTGTACTTTTCTTTGATATAGTTAATGATATCGGCATCCATTTGGTCGCCGGCGACTCGTATCGTCTGATCTACGACAATATCTCCCAACGCCAATACTGCGATGTCCGACGTCCCGCCACCAATATCCACAATCATATTTCCCTCCGGGCCTTCTATGGATAACCCTGTACCTATAGCGGCCGCCATAGCTTCCTCTACTATGTACACCTGTCGCGCACCTGCGCTTTTGGACGCATCGATGACAGCTTGTCTTTCCACTTCCGTCACAGCGCTTGGCACACCGACGATGACACGCGGTCGTGGGAATTTAAATCCTTGAACATGAGTATGCGCTTGATTGATGAAATAATGTATCATCGCTTGCGTCATGTCGAAGTCCGAGATAACTCCGCCACGCAACGGGCGAGCGGCGACTATCCTGGACGGGGTCCGCCCTATCATTTTACGTGCTTCATTCCCGACTGCAAGAACTCTATCGGTTTTTTTATCTACTGCAACAACCGACGGTTCGGATGCTACGATCCCCTCCCCTCCGAGGAAGACAAGCGTATTGGCGGTTCCCAGGTCGATTCCTATATCGTAAGTAGCCCATTTCCAAAATTTGTCCAAAAGAAGCATAAGATGTCAGTAAAAATGTTATGCAAATATGTTGTTCGAATGATTATACATTATACACCGAACTGCAGTTGGAAAACCACTTCGTACATTCCATTCTCGACCACAACGGGCTGAGCCGGGTCCGAGGTCCGATACACCGATACATTTAATACGCTATTCAGCGCCTTCCGGAAGGGTCGGCTTGATATAGAAAACTTTGCGGTATTTGAAAGCCGGGTTGGTCACTTTGAAGTAGCCGTCTTTTCGCAGACGTTTATACGCTTTCATACTAATATTGACCTTCACTTCATCGCCTGTGTCGGTCAGTACGACCAATGAACGCAGATTTGGTCGAAATCGTCTTTTGGTACGGGGCGCCCGATACAGCCATTTGATAGATGAATGGTGTTGGATATTTTGACCGGCTACAGTCTTAATCCCCGTGAGATCGCAAACCCTCGACATAATTTTCTATAAACAAGTTATTGTTCAATTCAAACGTGGCAATATTACCAGATCGGCATCGGTATTGCAACCTTGGGGTGCGCGCCCGTTGCCATGTGTCGCCGAGGGTCGGTGCCCACCGAACGTGTCCGGCCCTGCGCTCCGGACGATATTCAGCAGTAACCTCCCTACCGACCTGCGGTCGGGGTGCTGGAGCTTCCGTCCTGCTTGTTGCATACTGGCTGTCTCATAGTGTACGGGGGACGCATACGACGGTATCGGTTGCCCCGGAGCCGGCATCAAGCACTCGGCCTTTAGCCCTCGATATCCATACCCAAAAACAGCGGCAATTTCCAGCATGAAGCCTCCCACAACCTTACGGTTGAGGTATCGGCTAAGCAAACTTCGGTAGTTTAACACGATGACTGATTGCAACGATTTGAGAGCTACTTCCATCACCCACGACCCACGGTCGGGGAATTACGCCAGAGGCATCAAACCCGCAAACTGCGAAAATCTTTGGAAAAATGGTCTCAGATTCCGGATTAAGTTTAAAGCCCGTAGACTTTAAGTGGGTTTTCGCAACGTTATCCCACGGGACAACGCAATTAGAAATCCCAAAATTTTGCTTGTGGAGCTTAACATCTCAATCGAGAAGAGCTGAGACCAATTCATTATCACAAATTTGTATAACCTTTGCAACATTATTTGGATGTATATCACTATGACTGTCCGGCTATACCCGTAAGAGTTCGGCTATAACATTCCCGCTGAATCAGTACAAACCAACCATATGCAGCAAAAATGCGGTAGTTACCCCTACCCCGTCAGTCAAAAGCTTCAACAGCAACGTACTGAACGGTGAGATAGGCAGTAATATCAAAACCAATAAAATGAAGCTATATTTCTCCAATTGTTCCCAGTAGTACCGCCAATCGACAGGTATAAAGAGCCTGACTATTCGGTACCCGTCCAAAGGAGGGATCGGCAACAGGTTGAACAGGAACAAAATGACATTAACCTGCAAGAATATCAGGCACAACATCATCGCAATCGTCCAAGCGCCATACCAAAACGAATGCGGGACAGCACCACTCTTAAACGCCATAAAGGTTTTGTACGCCATGTCTCCACCTGTTGGCGGAAACACGTACAATATTCGCAATATCCCTGCGGATAACACCGCCATCGCCAGATTTGACAACGGCCCGGCCACCGCCACCAACGCCATATCCCGTACCGGCCTGCGAAAGTTGTATTCATCCACCGGCACGGGAACCATCCAACCAAAATGCACCAAGACCATCAAGATCAAGCCTATCGGATCTATATGTTTGATCGGATTCAATGTAAGTCTCCCCATCATGGTGGCCGTGTAGTCTCCAAGACGCCTTGCAGTCCACGCATGCATATACTCGTGCACCGATCCCGCCAATATAAACGCGGGCAAGCCAAATATTATCCATGTCCAATCAAAATGCAACATGCCCAATCATAACCGCAACAGGCGCAAACCGCAACCGTTGGAGTCGAATTTCAACCCCGACTTCCATATTTTTATGCTATAATGCCCCCGTCCCGACCGAGTCGGCTCGAATTCAGAGCCATGACACGGCATCGCGACAGCACTTTGACAGTACGGACGCTGGGATAGCTCAGTTGGTAGAGCAACGGTTTTGTAAACCGTCGGTCATGAGTTCGAGTCTCATTCCCAGCTGATGCCTACCGGACAAAAGCTTTGGCAAATGAGCGAGGCATGACAAAGACGACCAGAGGTGGCGGAGTGGTCAATCGCAGTGGACTGTAAATCCACCGGGCTATGCCCTACGTAGGTTCAAATCCTACCCTCTGGAAATTCCCGGCACACCACGGATCACACGTCAAATGACACCGATGCGGACCGACACGGTGGATTTGCGCTGGATTAGCTCAGTTGGTAGAGCATTCCCATGGTAAGGGAAAGGTCTTGAGTTCGATTCTCAAATCCAGCTCCATTTGACGGCGCGAAAACACGCGGGTGTGGTGAAGCTGGTATCACAACGGTCTCCAAAACCGTCATCCTGGGTTCGAGTCCCAGCACCCGTGCCATGTCATGTTTCCTCTTGTAATTTCCCGCTACTTTCAATATAATCCCTGTGAATATTCTTAATTTACATATTTATGGAATGACGCAAGTTTTACGCATACCGGCAGCCGTTTACGCCGAACTCAAAAAGGTTGCATGGCCTACGAAGAAACAGGCTGTCGAATTAACTGTTTTCATTATCCTAATATCTGTTATAATTGCAGGACTTATTCTCACTTTAGATACATTTTTCTTGAGACTGCGTGAAATTTTGCTTTAATTAAATATGCGTAAAATAAATCGATAATGGCAAACTCAAAATCAAAAACAAAGATAATGGAAGATGTCGATGTTCAGGTGAATTCCAAGCCAAGCAAGACTGTTTCCAAAAAATCATCCGATAAAAACGCCGACACGGCGAGTAAAAAGGGCTCCAAGGCACGGGCAACCAAAGATATTTTGAAAAAGAAGAAAAAGGCCCCGAGCAAAGACGCCAAATGGTACGTCTTGTACGCCCAGTCAAATTACGAAAACAGTGTGGCCAAGGCTATCAAACAACGCGTAGAGGCTACGGAGACGGAGGACCTTATCGTAGATGTATTCGTACCTACACAGAAAAAAATCGTAGTCAAAAAAGGCAAGCAAACAGTGAAAGAAGAACGCATCTTCCCAGGTTATGTGCTCATCAAGATGGTGCTCAATCCCGACACGTGGGGATTGATCTCCGCCACCGAAGGTGTGCGCGGGTTTGTGAAAACGGATCGATATCCGCGACCACTCCCGGAGAAAGAAGTTCAAGCGATCATGAAGTTTATGGAAATCGAGCAACCGTCCTATCAAGTTTCGTTCACCGTCGACGAAGCCGTGAAGATCATCGATGGGGCATTCGCCGACTTCATTGGGAGTGTCAAAGAGATTGATACCGACAAAGGCAAAGTAACCGTCATGATTTCGTTCCTTGGTAGAGAGGCTCCGGTGGAGTTGGATTTCAATCAAGTGGAGAAATTATAAATTAATTAATTCGAACTGCAATATTATGGCAAAAGAGATAGTACAAAAAATGAAACTCACGATCAAAGCCGGACAGGCATCATTGGCCCCGCCAATAGGCCCGGCATTGTCCCCCACCGGTATCAACACCAACGATTTCGTGCAGCAATTCAACGCTCTGACTGCGGAAGGACAAGGCATCCTTACACCTGTCATCATCACCATATACGACGACCGTTCTTTTTCTTTGGAACTCAAGACACCTCCCACTTCGGAGCTGATACGACGTGAATTGAATATCTCCAAAGGGTCATCGGTACCCAACCTTGAAAAAGTCGGTAAATTGACGCTGGAACAGGCTCAGAAGATTTTTGAGATCAAAAAACCCGACTTGAATACCGCCGATTTCGAAAAGTTTAAGAAAACCCTAGCCGGTAGCGCCAGACAGATGGGCGTGGATGTTGAGTGGAACGATTAAATTTATTAAATTTCAAGAAAATGCGCAGAGGGAAAAAATACAAGCAAGTACTGCAAAATAAACCGCAAGGTGCGGTGAGTGTAGAGGAGGCATTGGAAATATTGCCAAAATTGTCCACATCGCAATTTGAGGGCTCGGTTGAGTTGCATGTAAAATTGCGAGTACCCAAGACTACCGACCCGAAATCTATCAAGGGTTCTTTTTCCCTCCCCCATGCCGGTGAAACAAAGACTGTCAAGATTGCCGTATTTACATCGAAAGATAAAGAAACCGAAGCCAAAGAAGCCGGCGCGGACTTCTATGAATTCGACAAATTGGTGCAAGACGTGAAAGACGGCAAAGTGGAATTTGACGTAGCGATCGCCACACCGGACGTGATGCCCAAGATTGCTCCTTTGGGTAAAACGCTGGGCCCCAAAGGTTTGATGCCAAACCCCAAACTTGGTACCGTGACAGACGATCTGGCTACCGCCATCCAAGAATTTCGCAAGGGTAAAAACAATTTCAAGGCGGACGTATCCGGCACCGTGCATGTGAAGGTCGGGAAATTGACCCAGGACAAAAAAGAGTTGTTGGAAAATATCCGCGAGGCTCTGTCCGCTATCGCTTCCGCCATAGGCAAGACACCCGAACAAGCAATCACCAAAGCACACTTGGCACCCACAATGGGACCCGCCATAGAGGTGAATATCAAGTTTGCCTGATACGCGCGAAGTGTGTGGACGCCACTGTAAAATACTAATATATACTGACCTCGGCACCTGCGGGCAGGTATCTGTTGAAATTTAACAAAGCGTAGAATCGGTTGAAATGCTTTACAAACTTCGTCGTATATTGGCCTACTGGGTTTTGACGTTTTTCCTCACGATCAGTTTCCTTGTGGTGATACCGTCATACGTCGTTTTTACTCAATTGACGGATGAGCGACATATTGCTACATGGTTGGAACGTAGCAATACTGACACTGCGGTCAAATCGCAACTGAAAACACAGTTTACCGATCTACTTCCGGAAGACAGTAAATTACGCGCCAATCTCAATGATTACATAGACAACAGACTTGAGATCGACAATCAAAAAGTGGCACATATCGCCGTGATGTGGCTTACCGGACAGGAACCTGCCGATACGAGCGAAGAGAATGCAGGTGATACCGACTCGGATTCATCCGGAAAAACCGGTTTGCAAATACCATCATCACCGGAAGAAGCCTCTACCCTATTGAAAGACTATCTTTCCAAATCGGCTGAATCATATTTGGAAAAACAACTGAACAAAACGCTTTTTGATACGGCGGTGATGCCTACACTGGGATTTGATCGGCTGCAGGATATCCCAAAATTAATACATTCTTTGCAAATAATCCTCCGGATTGGGTTGGCTAGCTCTATAGGGTTACTGATATTACTATTCTTTGCTTCTCGCAATATACGGAGTTTTGTACTTGCATTGGGCTTGTCGCAAGCTATTTCAGGGATCGTCTTGTTGGCTCTCCCCTACTATAGTATCGGAGGTTCGCCTTTTGTGCAAAACTTGCACATTTGGGGCGTCAGTGTGAGGACATTGCAAGATATGCCGGCAGATGGGCTCCGTTTCTTGCATGTGGTCGGCGGCGATCTGGCGTCTACCGTTCATCATTACGCCATAGGGATCACAATTTTGGGGGCGGTTTTAGTCGTACTCGGGTCGCTTAAACTGCAACGGGTGGAGGTGGAAATGGGTGAAGAAGAGGATGATGATGAAGAGGCGTCAGAATCCGATGTCGTAGTCCATACTGTCCCACGCCAAACTTGATCAAGTATAGTTCTTTGACCGTCCTCACGCATTTGGTCGCACTCTCACAGAGTGGCGTAGGTGAAGCACCGTGTCACATGTGCTTCACCTTACCTTCCACTCGATCTTTATTATAAGCAGACTAGTATTATCGACCTCCTCTGCGACCTCGACCTCTTACTTGCCTCTTGGTTGTATACCCCGGTGGCTTTGGTTGGTTGTTCTCCTTGCCAAGGCGAGTATCCCCTCTTCTATTATAGAAGCCTTTCCCTCCAGGCTGTGGGGAGGTGTGACGGACTACAAGACCTCATCGACGCCGGGGAAAATATTCAAGCCAAGACCACGTCCAGGCTGTTGCAAACGATATTCTATCCAAAGACCCCGTTGCACGACGGTGCGGTAATCATCCAAAACAACACAATAGTTTCAGCAAGATGTGCCCTACCGATTTCCAGGCACAGAGTTTACAAAGGACTGCACTTAGGAATGCGACATAGAGCAGGGCTGGGGATCAGTGAGAAATCCGATGTAGTTTGTCTGATCGTCCCCGAAGAAACCGGCGAGGTGTCAATAGCCACTGGCGGTAAACTTTTCAAAGGGTTAAACGAAGATACGGTTTTGCATTATCTCATCTCAAAAGAAGGCGAAAAACATCCCGAGAACAAAACTCGCAAGTATGTAAAAGTCGATTCCGGCACCGCGCCCAACGAGGCAAATTGATCAACGGCCCCACACTTCATCACCTACCCTGCCTGTCCCGCGAGCCATTTTTCCGCATCCAACGCTGACATACATCCCATACCCGCAGCGGTGATCGCCTGCTGGTATTCGTGATCATGCAAATCTCCAGCCACAAAGACACCCGGCACTGAAGTATATGTATGATGTTGAACTTTGACAAAGCCCTTTTCATCCAGTTCGACGTCCCCATCGATGATCATACTGTTGGGGATATGCCCGATTGCCAAGAATACACCATCCACGGGCAACGACTCCACCCGTTCGTCATCGCCGTTTTTGATTGATAACTTCAAACCTGTAACTTTTTCATCGCCTTCTATCTCCCGAACTTGAGCATTCCACACAATCTCGACCTTGTCATTGTCAAAAACGCGAGTTTGCATCGCCTTGCTGGCTCGCAGTTCGTCTCTGCGGTGGATCATGTACACTTTGTCGGCAAATTTCGTCAAAAAGTCGGCTTCCTCCGCGGCGCTGTCTCCGCCACCTATGACAGCGACTACTTTACCTTTGTAAAAAGCTCCATCGCAAGTCGCGCAAGCTGATACTCCCCTACCCCACAACTCTTCCTCACCGGGTACTTCGAGTCGGCGAGGCTTGGAGCCCATCGCCAAAATTACCACGCGAGCCGTATACTCTTCGTCCCCAACGTAAACCTTCTTGTGCTCCGCGGTCAGATCCACTTTGGTAACTTCCTTCATTAACATCTCCGCACCTTGGTTTTTGGCTTGTTCCGCCATATCCATCATCAATTTCGGTCCCATGACACCTTCAGGGAAGCCGGGGAAATTTTCCACCAATGTCGTCTCCATCAATTGCCCTCCGTGTTCCCTACCGGTAAACACCAATGTTTTCAATTGTGCACGGGCACTATAAATCGCAGCAGTCAATCCGGCAGGTCCGCTTCCGATGATGATGACGTCGTATTGATTTTGTCCGTTGGTTTGTTCCATGGTGGGATTATAACATACGGTTGGGCGGAGCTCGTTGCACCCCGTACACCACCCTGCACTGATTATTTACATTAACTTAAATTACACTTCATACAAATGAAAAAATCAAACAAGCTCATAATTCAGGTCGCAACCATCGCCAGCGCTGTCTGCCTTGGCATCATCGCCATGCTCGGGACTTATGCGATGTACGCAAATTCCAAATACTACGACGACCGAAGTGCCGTCGCACACTTGGAATATAGACTCACTTGCAAACTGCTACCCCGGGACAAGTGCGCCTCCTGCGACGATTTCCCTAGCAAGGAAAAGGCAATGCGCATAGAACGAGAATATGCTGACGAAATCCAGGCCATCGAAGATATCGATGAAGGGAAAATCGATATGGGCGTCGTCACGGATTTCATACCAGACTGCCATGACAGCGCCCGTTTCAATATATACTACGCCACGGAGGACGATAAACGCCGGATCATGGATATGCTCGACGATGATCTGACTTTCCACGGTATACCAGTGGCGTTTTGGAACATTTAGATTTAGCGGTGTACAGCCACTATAAGGTACGACTTATCTCATACTTTAATAACACAATATAAACAATAGTCTTACAAGTGCAATGTACGACGCATTTGAAATTCGGCTGTTTGCCATGCACAAGTATCTATGTAATAATGTGAAATATAATGCATCATAGAACACCTTCAATCACAATTTTGGGTTCCGGTACATTCTTCACAACAAGTACCGTATCAGCATCTTCTTTCGTAGTCGATACAGCACAAGCTCGTATCCTGGTCGATGCAGGTCCGGGAACACTTGTCAAACTAGCCAAGGCCGGTATCCAATGGTCGACGCTCGACCATATTTTCATCACTCATTTCCATGCTGATCATACTGCGGATCTATTTTCACTCTTTATGGATTACCGTCTTACAGACCTTTTTGAACCCGGAAAATTGAAGAAGTTTCCCATCATCCATGGACCACCAGGTATGGACGATTTTATGTTAAGAATGTCAAAGCTATTGGAAATGGAAACGTATGAGGGATGGGGAAAAATCGAAGTTCGCGAATACGTCGAGGACAACAATGCGCTCGATTTGGGAGATCTGGTCATAACAGCATACCCGGTTTCTCACGAGATCTTTGGTGTACAAGCGCGAGCCTATGCTTTGAGAATAAAAATCGGCGATACGCTTGTAGCAATTTCAGGCGATACCGTAGATTGCCCCGGTGTCCGCGACGCGTGTCGCAACACTGACTTATTCCTATGCGATGCATCTTTTCCAAAGGGCATGGTGAACAAGGCACATATGAATACTCATGATATTGGAAATATCGCTACAGAATGCAGTACCAAGGAGGTTCTCCTCTATCATCTTTATCCGCAATATACCGACGTCGATTTAGTTTCTGAAGTGCGAGAGAAGTACGACGGACCTGTACGAAAAGTGCGCGACCTGGAGGTAATCCAATTGAAACAATGAACCAGGAAGCTCGTGAATTCGAAACCCTGTCCTCAAGATTATACTCACCGTCTGAAGGCCAGTTGATTGAGGCAAATCATTGCAATCCCTCATTCCCTATGTTATCATCCCCCTGAAGTCGAAGACACGGGGCGTCAAAATAAGACCTCGCAAGATGGATGAACTTCAACGAATACTAGGATTGTTTTGCGTCGGAGCAAGTATGACCATTCCTGTTTGGAGGACATACCTTGTCGGGCGTTTGACAGTCTGAAGAAAATAAATTCAAACACAAATACAAATGGCAAAAACTCGCGCACAAAAAGAGCAATTACTAGAACAGTACAAACAAATCCTATCTGACAGCAAAGGATACTTCGCGGTTACCATAGACAAACTCGACAACGTAACGGCAACCGCACTTAAGATGGACTTGCAACAACACGACAGTAAATTCATCGTACTAAAAAATCGGATCTTCAGGATCGCTCTCCAGGACACCGACCTTCCGGTCGAAGCCCAAACATTTGATGGGGCCACAGCCATCGTCACATACCAAGATGATCCCAGCGTCGTGGCAAAGATGATCAAGGAATTGAAAAAAGAGAAATTCCCGGAAGAATCCACACTAACCATGGAGTACGGGATAGTGGACAACAATTACCTGGACACTGAACGAGCCAATCAAATAGCCGACCTGCCTCCGAGAGAAGTATTGTTGGCGCAAATGTTGGGTTCAATGACAGCGCCTATCACCGGAGCGATGAACGCATTGACAGGTAACGTCAGAGGTTTTGTACAAGTATTGAAGCAATTGTCTGAACAAACCGAAGAAGCTGCGCAAGCAGGCTAAACGATCAATGTTCGCGAACCCTTCAAGTTGTCACAACCTGAAGGAAGTGAAAATTTAATTAACATATATAAAATAAATACATAATAAAAATGGCGGAAAAAGACGCAAAAGTGGAAGCTGATAACAAAGATCTTCCTACATTGTCCAAAGAAGCACAAAAAGTGCTGGAACAAGTCGAGAAAATGACTGTCTTGGAGTTGGCCGACCTGGTCAAAGTGATGGAAGATAAATTTGGCGTAAGCGCTGCAGCGCCCGTCGCGGTAGCGGCAGGTCCGGTTGCTGCCGATGCAACTCCTGCAGAGGAGGAAAAGAGCGCATTTAACGTAGTCATCACCGACGGTGGTGACAACAAGATCAATGTCATCAAAGTAATCCGTGAAATCACCGATATGGGATTAATGGATGCCAAGAAAATGGTCGAAGAAGCTCCTCAGACTGTACGAGAAAACGTACCGAAGGAAGAAGCTGAAGAAATCAAGGCCAAATTTGAAGAGGCCGGAGCCAAGGTTGAGCTTCAATAATCTTCAGTCCACCAAGGTCGCAAGACATGAAATGCAGCGGGTCGCCTCCGGGCGACCCGCTGCATTTCACACTCCCCTACCCCAAAAAGTATCGCAAACATGGTATAATTGACAGTACCTTCACATAATTTGAAAAGCAACGACCATCATGTCAGAATTCACTCAATGGATCACCACCCATGGCGTACCGCTAAGCACATTCATATACCTGCTATATGTTCCCATCATCGCGACAATCATCAACTTTTCCCGATACATCCTCGGTTTCAAGACATACGGCGTGTATGCACCATTGACGTTGGCGTTCGCACTATACTATACTGGCATCCGCTTTGGATTACTCCTGACGGTCGGCGTCATACTGGCGACGTTGCTATCGTACCGCGTCCTTCGGAAAATACGTATGCATTACGTATCCCGCATCACTATCAACTATATCCTGATTGTATTGTTTGTAATCTTCTTGATAGCGTTCAACGAAATATCCCCTATCTCGATCACGACCGATCGACATGACCCGAACGCCATCCACCCTTTGGCAATCGTCGTCATAGCCGCATTATCCGATTATTTCATCAAAAAGTTTGTTCGCAAATCCCTGCTGACGGCAGCCTTTTCGATGGCTGAAACCATGGCTGTATCTATTATAGGGTGGTTATTCTTGAGGTACGAACCACTCGGAACATTCCTTATCCAATATCCGTGGAGTATCTTATTGCTGGTACCTTTTAACCTATGGCTCGGCCAGTACTCCGGTTTACGATTGAACGAATACATCCGATTTCGCCATATCGTCAGATCTTAGATAAAATCACCGCCCAAACCGATGTTTCGAAGATTTGACTTTCGCAAATACAAAGAGATCCTGGGAATCAACAGGAGAAACCAGGTATATATACGCCCGCACAACCACGCGAAAGCAAAACGCATAGCGGACAACAAAATACTCACCAAAAGATTGCTCAACAAGCATAATATATCCACACCCGAACTATACAAAGTGGTTCGCACCAAAAAACAACTGATGTATATGGACTGGGCGTCTCTGCCCAAAAGCTTCGTGATTAAACCAAACAGAGGGTCCACCGGAAGCGGGATTTTGGTGATCTACGGCAGAGCCAAGGACAAACTGGAGTGGATCCGATCCACGGGAGCGCGATTAAACCAATACGACCTGGAAGTGCATATGCTAAATATCCTTGAAGGACGATACTCCATGGGAAACCGTTCTGACATGGTACTGATCGAAGAGCGGGTGAAAAATCACCCTGTGATCAAGCCTTACGCATACAAGGGTATCCCGGACGTCCGAGTGGTCGTGTACAATCAAGTCCCCGTGATGGCATATATCCGCATCCCCACCAGAAGATCAGCAGGCAAAGCCAATCTCAATGCCGGTGGACTGGCTGTGGGCATCGATATATCCTCCGGGCTGACGACCAACGCGATCCGCACAGTTCCATTGTCCTTCATGGAATACGACTATGAAATAGTAGAAACTACGGCGGATTTTGCGCAGAACCTACCCTTACGCGGTATACAGATACCGTTTTTCAACAAGATTTTGAGAATAGCTCTGCAAGCGCAACAAATCAGCGGACTTGGCTTTATGGCTGTCGATATCGCCATAGACAGGGATAGGGGCCCATTGGTATTTGAGATAAACGCCCGGCCCGGACCTGCCATCCAGATTGCCAATATGGCCGGATTGCGATCCAGGTTGGAACGCGTGGAAGGCCTCAAAGTACGTGATATCGACCATGGTATCCGCATAGCCAAAAACCTTTTCGGAGGTGAAGTGGAAGATGAAATAGCATCCATCAGTGGGAAAACCATTGTCCGATTAACCGAACGCGCAGTGGTATACCATGTCGGCCGGACCAAAAATTCCAAGAAATATGAAGTGATACGAGTTTCCTTCAATCCGAGTTACCGGACATCACGAATCGATCAAGGTTTGGCCTCACGCATCGGCTTTCGCAATGCCATCAAGCATTTCAAATCTTTCGATATCCCCGACCGGTTCGACTCATTGTCCGACGCCCAACAATTTATCGATACTCAAGGCGAGGAAATCGTCGCTCACGAACAGATAGAACGTCTGGCTCGAGTGCAAGTCGGCGACAAATATATGATAAGTCCGGTACTTCCCGTGCCGATCAAATTGCCGGATGGCAAGAAAACCATCGATATGATAGTCTCATCACAGAGTGTGTTGAAATATCCGGCTGTAATCGGCAGAAACGAAATGAAATCGTACCTGCTGGATACCGGACGCACTTTTTAAATTAACCAATTCTCCATATCATGCAAATGAACGTACATTTGAAATATTATGTAGATGCCGCACGTAGACTCGGTATCAAAGTGGATATCCTACATCCGATGCTCTGGGCGAGGTTTGAGGACGGCGACAAACATTGGTACATCCTAAACACTGCCGTACCGTTAAACAACACCCCCAGTACGACCATAGCCAAACGAAAACAGTTGACAAATACCGTATTGCGCAACGCCGGTTTCCCGGTGCCTCCTCAACACGTACTGTCATCGAAACAAGAGACTCGCGAGCTATTCCGCAAATATGGAGATATTGTATTGAAGCCACATAAGGGTTTGGGTGGCAAACATATCACGATACTGCCAAACAGCGTCGCAAACCTCGATAGAGCGTACGATGAGATAGTTGAGGCTGGTAAGACCCCGTTACTGGAAAAGTTTATCAAAGGGGATAACTATCGAATACTCGTACTAAACGGTCGGGTAATAGATGTCGTGCGTCGTTTGCCAGCGACCGTGGTCGCAGACGGGGAGCATACTGTCAAAGAATTGATCGATATGGAAAACGCACGTCGACACGAAGAACGTACCGAGTTGCGATTGATCAGGATTGACGAACACACTACTCACGCCCTGAGCACACAGACTACGGACGACAAACCCCTGACTATCGACTCGATACCGCCAAAAGGTATGTCTATACACCTTTCGCTAACCGCAAACTTGACACAGGGAGGTACGATAGAACAGGCTTCGGATGAGATCCACCCGTATTACGAAAAGCTCGCGATCGACGCGGTCAACGAAGTTGGGCTCAGCCTTGCAGGGCTCGATCTGATCACCCCTTCGATCTCCGAACCGATGCAAGATATCGCGATCAATGAGATAAATTTCAACCCCGGTATCAGACTGCATTACACATTGCCAAAAAGTCAACAACGTGATGTGGCTTATGAGATCATGAAAGAGATAAAGACTGTTTACCGCGGGGAGACTTTCCACTGAAGTTCTTTGCTTACCTTACAGGGGGAAGGCGAAGCCAGGCTTCAGACCCGGGGTTGGGACCCAACCTTGAAACCGGAAGACCGTGGCCACGGTGTTGCGAGTAGGAAACCGTGATTTCACACACATGAGCGAAAGACCAACATACGGTGTATCCCACCTTCGTACCGTGACGACTTTCACATCAAGCCTGGGGTTCAAGCCTGGGGCTCAACCCCGACTTCGATTACCTTATGATATAATCAAAATAAGCGTCGATGAGGTTGGCAACTCGGAGCTGAAGCACATACGAGAGTGCCTTGCGGTGCGGGAGTACCCGTAACGTGAGGAACTGGGGTGGAACCGCGGTTTTGCAATCGTCCCCTGATACCCGGCAGACAAGCCGGAAATCGGGGGATTTTTTTATCCCCACAAACCAAATTAATTAAATTATCAAACAAATAACTAATGTCGGCCAAATCCGAATTCAACCTAAAAACAATAGTTTCCTACGCCAAACGAGCGGGATTTATATACCAATCATCGGCAATCTATGGCGGATTCCCGGCAGTTTACGATTTCGCCCACTACGGTGCGCTATTGCGCAACAACATCCACAAAGCGTGGTGGAAAGACCTCGTGAAACGCCAAGACGTATACGGACTGGACAGCGCCATATTCACCCACCCGACCGTATGGAAAGCATCCGGACACGTCGACTCATTCGCCGATCCGGAGATCGATTGCCGGACATGCAAGGCTCGCATACGGGTCGATCATCTGCTGGAACCACTCGGATACCCGGACGCAGACCGGATGGACATCAAAGACGTAAATAAATTGCTCCAAGAAATCCGTGACAATCCCGAGCAGGCCGGCAAATTGAAATGCCCACATTGTGGTTCCACAGACCTGACCGACGCCAAGCGATTTGAGCTTTTGGTCAAATCCAACCTCGGCTCCCCCACCTCCGAATTATCCGAAGACAATGTCACGTACCTCCGTGGAGAAACGTGCCAAGGTATTTATCTGAATTACAAAAACTACGTGCAAAACCTGCGGGCACAAGTACCGTTTGGCATAGCGCAAGTGGGCAAAGCGTTTCGCAATGAAATCGTAGCGCGACAATTCATATTCCGAACACGTGAGTTCATGCAAATGGAATTTCAATACTTCATCCATCCGGACGACACCGATAAATACTACGATTATTGGAAATCGGAACGAGTAAAATGGTATACTTAAACATATGTAGGTAATTCCCGTACCATACGTTGACAATTCATTCACCAATAGAATGACAGCAAAAACCTCTCTAAATCTACAAAAACACAAATAAAATATAGTACTTTGGGGCGGTCACTGCCACAT
>JALWDW010000001.1 GCA_027036675.1 Candidatus Dojkabacteria bacterium | reverse complement strand
CGTCGTAGCGGTCTTTTAGCACGTTCACCACATGGGTTGAACACGGCCCGCAGCACACATGCAGCAGCAGCTTTTTGGGCTTTGGTTGCTCATCCATGGCAGCATCGTTTGGTGGCATGCTTCAGGGAGATCATCTCAACTATTTTAATTTTTCATGAAAAGGAGGCCTGTCTATCAAGTGATGCTGAGTGATAACAATAAAAGCGCAGTGTTTCAAGCGCAAAGCCGTCGCTCCAGGCAGGCTCTAAAAAGCTCTTTAGCAGTGAAGGTCTATACAATCTCTGCTCTGTTATGCTGAGAACTGGACGGGCTGTGGAGATTTGCACATATTACCAAAAGGCTCACGGAGGCAGTACGGAGGGTTACAATCAAGATTGGTTCCCCGCAAGTGTGAGCATCACCGCAGACTCCTTGGATGATCTGGAAACAATATCCGCCCAAATCATGGAAGACAAGGACAACAATCCAATCATTGAAGATGTAGTGTTGAAACAAGATATCATCACCAAATTGAAACGTATAAGACGGGGCATCTATATTACCAGTATTGTTACAGTGGGATCGTTCTCCATTTTGACCGTATTGCTGATAGCCATGGCCATCAATTTCAATATTTTGACTCATAAAAAAGAAATAGAGATTATGCATCTTGTTGGCACACCAGACAAAGTCATATCTACTCCTTTTATACTCGAGGGGGTATTTTACACTACTACAGCTTCCCTCTTCGCCTCTTCCTTTATATTGCTTCTACTATTTTCTGCCACCCACCATTACCGCAACCCGTTGATCAACGATCTGCTTTACAGACTGGACATGCCTTATCTGTACGGGTTTGACTTCGCTTTTGTGGCGGTGTTCGTCCTTTTGCATCTCGTCATAGGCGCTTTGCTTGGTTATACAAGCAGTTTCTTGACGGTACGCCGGTATCTTAAATTTAAACAAGAAGTCTAAATTGGATTTGGACATCATGAAGACTCGAATTTTTGCGGTATTCGCAATTGTAATTTCTATGGTACTTGTCGGTGGCATTCTTTATCGTCACGCCCCGTTTGCCGAAAACGATACCACCGTATCAGCAGAATCAACCTCGTGTACAGACGAAATGAGCGATAGTGAATGCCTTGCGTATTTGCAAGAACAAGCAAAGTCGTTGCGTGAACAAAGAGAGGCCTTGCAGGCTGACATCGATAAAGAAAACGCGACTATGCAGAGTATCTACGAACAGTTGGCGTACTATAACAAAGTCATAAACGAGTCGGAGATATCGATCCAACAATTGGAGACGGAAATACAGGCCAAAACATTGGAAGTGAAGATTCTCAACGAAGAAGTGAAAGAAATCCAAAGCAGAGTCGACGGCGAGGTCCAAGAGGTGGAACTGCTACAGAAGAGAGTGGCGGAAAGCATCGCCGAAACGTATAAATTAATCGATTATTCGGAAATAGACATATTGTTGACAAGCGACAGTATGCGCGATTATAGCCTGCGGACGAAATACCTCGAAAAAGCCCGTTTGCGGGATGAAGCCAATCTGGCGTCGATATACGATAAGGTGACGGCCTTGAAAAACGACAAAGAACTATTGGCGGCCAAACTTGACCTTGTGGCGCAACGCACCGCAGAGATCGAGGCTGAGAGAGAAGAGTTATTGATAACTCAAGCGGACCTTAAGAAACAGAAAAACGAGCAAGCCATGCGACTTGCGCAATCACGCGAGAAAATCAACAACTACTGGGGTGAACTTGAGGATCTCAAACAACAAGAAGATAAAATCACGGCGACTATTACTCGACTGATATTTGAGCAACACAATAGCGGGACATTGCCAGCAAATACTCCTGTGAAAAAAGGTGATATCATCGGTTACCAAGGGTATAGCGGGTTTACATACGGCGCACATTTACACTTCGCGTTGTATGGCAAGGACCCTTTCGCACTTGGGTATCTGACGGGAGGTCGGGTCGGGCAACCGGTCGGGGCGGGTACCGCTGCTGCGCCTCTGGATGGAGGTGTCATGACTCAATCATTTCATTCGGGTTATGCCATAGATATCGTCAGCACCACATCTGGAATACAAGACGCATCCGCCACTTACAACGCACCGAAGATTTGCTGCTATGGGATGTGCCGTACCGCCGGTGTTTACAGCGCCAGAGGGACCGGGGCTCCTGTCCGTGCGATCAAAGACGGGCGTGTGTCTGCTCTGCATGTGGACGCATGCGGAGGACGGTACGTGATAGTAGACCACGGAAACGGTGAGGTCTCGCTATACTTGCACTTAAACTGACGCTCTGATACACTCCCTGCATATATATTAGTTAATCTGTACAATCATATTAATCATGGCTAAGTCCAAGAGATCCACCAAAACGCCCCGTAAGGCGCATACTGCAAGCAGTCGCGCGAATCGCGTAAAATCCGCTCCCAAAAAATTGACACAGTCTGTGAACAAACTGTCCGCAAAAGTTCCAAAGAAAATCTCTTTGAAGGTCAGTCGTCAGCGGCTACAGGCTGTCAAAAGGTTTGTATTCACACTTCTACTGGCTTTGATAGTACTCGGGATAGTTGATTACGCCGTACAATTTATCCAATACCGCCAAAACAAGGATGTGATCGTCACTGTCAATGGAGACAAAATCACGCGTCAAGATTTGGACGACCGCCTCGAATTGGCGTATGGGCAGCAAGTGGCGGAAAACCTGATACAAGAAAAGCTGATTGCGCAAGAGGCTGAAAAACAAGGTGTCGAAGTATCGACTCAAGTGATCGACCAAAAGTACAAGGAGCTAGTAGATCAGTTTGGAGGTGAAGATGCTTTGAAAAAAGCTATGGAAGAACAACATATATCTGAGTCCTTCCTGCGGGAGCAACTCAGAAACCAGGAATTGCTTTCCCAGTTGGTCGAAAAAAATATCACCGTCGACGACAAGGAGTTACAGGACTTCTTCGATCAGTACAAGGATTCTATAAGCACTTTGGATGCGTCCAAGCCGTTGGATGAGCAACGTGATGCCGTAGTTGCCGAATACAAGAATTTCAAAATGGCGACTCAGGCTCCAGTATATCTTATGGAATTGGAAAACAAGGCTAACATCGATAATAGGGTTGATCAAGTACTCGGCGGAGACTCAGCGCACCACTTCCGCCCGTACAAAAAGAGCGCTCAGGTGGTAAGAAACCTCTGGGACAAGATCAAGAGCATTAGGAAATAGTACTGTACTTGTTTGCAGATATTTCTCGCCCCCTCGGATATTGCAGATCGCAAGGTTGGAGGGGGCCTTTATCGTACTAGTGCTTGCCCTCCATTTACCAGAGGAGGTGTACTCTATCTTTGACCGCAACAAAATACTGCTGTCATATTTATCAACACGTACATACGTACCCACCATATATGCCAGGTTTACCGATTTGTCACGCGAAGTCTATTTGCCTTTCATGAGACATCAATCACGCAGACCATCGTGAGTGGCATTTGAGGTCTTTCGATATTTGCGAGGATATCTTAAGGAACCGGATACGGTTCGTATCCCACGCGAAAATATGACAACGGATTGCGAGTGGATCGGGTTTACTCGATAATATCGGTATGATCATCCACGACGACAAGAGCTTGTCCATCACGTAACGGGAATATTTCGTATGGCAGATTTTTACGAAACTTTTCAACGATACTGCTATCGGCTTCCGTATAATGTGGCGATATGACCACATTGGACAACCCCAAGCCAGAAAAGTCTGTCAATCCAACATCATTTTCGTCGTACGGGCCGGCGATACTTATGTTCGGGCCGGCTACGATACTGCCGGCACTTACACCGATATAAAGTACTCCCGATGCCACCAGTTCACGTATCGCTTTGTCAAATCCCGTAACTCTTATCTGCTTCATCAGATAGAATGTATTCCCACCGCAAACGTATACGACATCAACATTCTGAATGTCTTCCGAAGTCACCGCCTGTACAAGATCCAATACTCGAATATTGGACGACTCGATACCTAACTCTATAAGCTCATCTTTTGACTCTGCAACATACTGTAGTTCCTCATCTGTTCTCGACGCTGTCGGGATAAACAAGACATTTATCTCAGACGGTCGCTTGTCCATCATTTGCAAAAACCTATCAGCAATATTGCGGTTGACAAACCCGTCCGATGTGAGCAACAATCGTCGCATAATTCTAAACTGATAATACAAATTAATTAATTCACCATTTGTCGTATCACCGGGTAGCAGGCGCATCCACTATCCCAAAGCCGCCATTTTTTCTTTTGTACACCATCGAATAGGAACCGGTTCTCTTGCTTCTGAACAAGAATTGATCATACCCGCCCAACAGCATCTGTTCGATAGCTTCCGCATCTTCCATAGGTCTTAGATCCTCCAGTGTTTTTCTCACCAAAATCTTCGGTGCCTGTGCACTTACCTGCACATCATCGACTGCATCTTTATCCTCAAGCCATTCCTCGCTTTCCGCCATGTCCAGACTCTCCCACGGCTTGTGACCTTGCCATTGGCTTTGCTTGTCGTGGTACCTCTTGAGACGGCGAGATAACGTATCTACGGCAACATCGATCAATGCGTAAAGATCATCACCAACTTCTTCCACCCTCACGAAGGCCCCAGGTACGTATACATTGATATCAACCCGAAAATTGTCGCGAGAGCCTCTATGCGAGGTCGCTTGCCTCAAGACAATTTTGATACCTGTGATCTTATCGGCATAATGACGTAAATGCTGCGTCAGCTTCTCTTGTACGTATTGCTCGATAGCTTCCGTAGACTTCAGCCCTTGGAAAGAGATACTTATCTTTTCACTTATACTCTCTTGGACACCCATAATACAATTATGTTAATTTATATATTATTTTTATGAATTTTTACATATCGGATCTAAACGATTTGTAAATACCGTAACCAGCTATGACAGCCAACACAGTCCCCCCCAGCACGAGTATGATTACATCGCCGAGGCTTTGCCCTTGCTCGGTTTGTACCGCTCCAGCATTGTCCACGTTTTCCACCTTCCACTTGCCCGCATCCAACCCCTCTTGGTCCGCTATATATGAGATGATTGGCGCATCGCCGGAACGATAGTCACTGTCCCCTACTGGCATAAAAGGTACAGAACCGACCTGATTTTGCGGTACATTCCTTTTTCTTTGCTCCCGTACCATTTCCTCCTGATTGTCCGGGTTGTCATATACTTCCTTGTACTCCACTCTTCTTTCCAAAGAGTGTTCTCGGATCCACTCTTCGACCGCCTTGCAGTGTGGGCAAGTTTTGCTGACGTACAAGATATATGCGGGCGCAGTGTCGGCAGTCGCCGATATATTCGATTCGTCGGCAAATACAAAACTCCGTCCGGCTTGTATAAACAATGAGGCAATCATCAAAATCAATGCCATTTGCAGGAAGCGTGTGTATATTTTTATGTTTAACATCATTGATATTTATGCGTGAGAATAATTTGTTTTACTACGAACATTCTACATGAAATTTTCATTTTTATCTAATGTCGGATACATCTATGCATCATTTGCGCAATGTCTCCGCCAAAATCGAGGGGTCCAAAAGCATATCCAACGCATCATTGATATTGGTTACCACGATGTCGGCGCTTGATACCACATCACTGTGGACTCCGTCTTTCTGTATCGTCACGATGGATAATTTCGAGTTTTCAAACATCCCTATATCAATACGCGAATTCCCTATGGATACGACGTTTTCAGTGGGGAATCTTCTCGTAACTTCAGCTTTTTCGGCTGATGAATGCGCCTCAATGTATTCAATCCCCAGACGTTGCGATATTTCGTTTGCGTTACCCCGATGATTCCCGGTGAGGATGTATATTTCATACCCTACTTGCTTCAACGCTTCAAT